>DASVHB010000302.1:0-11249 GCA_036379195.1 Pirellulales bacterium | reverse complement strand
GACGGCGTCTGCCGTGTCGCAGGCGAGACCCGTGCCAGTGCGTCAAAGCATTCTGGCCTGGCGCAAGAGTCTGGTCGATCCCGACCGCGTTTTCACGTGGCTTGAGCCAAAGTTGCGGTTCTTCTGGACGCGCGCTTTTTTGGTACTTTCGCTCCTATCGATCGTCGCGGCGCTTAGCATCGCATGGAGCAATCGGGCTGAACTAGTGAGCCACTTCGCCGACTTACGATGGCAGACGGTGGTTTTGGGCGGCCTGACCTTGCTGTTCGTCACGCTGCTGCACGAATGCGCTCACGGACTCACGTGCAAGCACTACGGCGGCGAAGTCCACGAGATCGGGTTTCTGTTGATTTTTTTCATGCCTTCGTTTTTTTGCAACGTTTCCGACGCCTGGCTGTTGGGCGAAAAGCGTCAGCGGTTGGCGGTCACTTTTGCCGGTGGTTACTTCGAGTTGTTTTTGTGGTCGTTGGCGGTGCTGGTCTGGCGGCTGACGATGCAAGATACCTTGGTCAATTATTTGGCGTGGGTGATAGTGTCGGTATCGGGCGTGCGCGTGCTCTTCAATTTCACCCCGTTCATCAAGCTCGACGGCTACTATCTGCTCAGCGACGCGTTGGAAATCGCCAATCTGCGGCAACGGGCGCTGGAGTGCGTGGCCGCACATTTGCGGTGGATTTTGTGGGGCGCCGCTCGGCCGCAGTGCGGCCCGCGCCCACGCGTGCTGCTGGTTTATGGAGTGGCGTGCTGGTGCGTCTCGCTGGGGCTGCTGGCGACCATGTTGCTGGCGATGGTAAAAGCGGCCGACCGCTGGGTGGGTCATGTGGGGGCGGTGCTGCTGGTCGTGCCGCTGGCGTTGTTCGCCACGCGAATCATGTTCAGCGGATTACTAGGAGACGAGGCGAAACAAATGGTGCTCAACCGACGTAACCGAACGCTGTTGTGGTGCGCGGCTTTCGTAGCCGTGGGAGCGGTATTGACCTTGGTGAGAATCGAGCAGCGCGTCAGCGGCACGTTTCAAGTGCAGCCGCTCACGCACATGCAGGTGCGCGCCCCGGTCGCGGCTTTTCTGAAAGAGGTCGCCGGCGACGAAGGGCAACACGTATCGGCGGGAGAGCGCGTGGCGATGTTGGAAGTGCCCGAGCTGGAGAGCCGCATTGCCCAGAAAAAGGCCGAAATCCGCGAGACCGAGGCGAACCTGGAGCTGCTCAAAACCGGGGCGAGCCAGGAGGAGCTTGATGACGCCAGGCAACGGGTGGATCGGGCGGTCGAGTGGCGCGATCTGGCCGAGGCCGACCTGAACCGCAGCCGCGAGGCGTTTGACGACAACTTGAACCGGCTCGACCAGCGAAAAATTCAAGTCAGCGCCCAGCTCAAGCAGGCGTTGGAAACCGCCCGAAAGGCCAAGGAGCTGCAGCGCAAGCGCGTCATCACCGAGGAGCAACTGCACGAGGCGCAGACAAACGTGAAAATCGCAAAAGCGGAATTGTCGCAGGTGGAAAGCGAAAAAGCCGCCGCCGTCAGCACGGGCACTCTAAAAGCCGAGGAAGAACTGGCCCGCCGCGAAAAGGAGCTGGCCGAGGCCAAAGCCGCGCTCACGCTGCTCGAAGCCGGCAACCGCGAGGAAGAAATCAAAGCGGCTGAGGCTTCGCTTGCCCGGCAGCAAGAAGAGCTGGCCTTTCTGCAAGGGCAGCAGAAAAAGCTGTCGCTCTTTAGCCGCGTCGATGGCGTGATTACCACGCCCCACTTTCAAGACCGGGTAGGCGAATATTTTGAAGAGGGATCGCTGATTTGCGAGATCGAGGAAGCGCAGAACCTGGAGGTCGAGATCACGCTCGACGAATGCAAGGTCTCGAAGGTCGAACCAGGGCAGACGGTCGAGCTCAAGGCCCGTGCGCTGCCGTATGAAACCTTCGAGGCCGAAGTCGAGCGCATCGCCCCCTCGGCCACCAGCGGCGACGAGCAGAGCACGGTGACCATCTACAGCCGGCTCGCCGATGTTTCGCCCGAACTGAAACCCGAAATGACGGGCTACGCGCGCATTTACTGCGGCCGCCGGCCCATCGGCGAGATCGCCGCCGACTATGTGATGAGCTTCATCCGCACTGAGTTCTGGTGGTGATCTCGATTTTGGATCTCGATTTCGGCTGGCATTCAATCTTCGTCGTCCGGCGGGACGTGGCTCATGAGCCAGACGCACAGCGCCCCATAAACGAACCAGATGACCGGCGCAGATACCACGCCAATGCCCGCCCCCAGCGCGGCGAATTTTAGGGCGGGCTTCGGATCGAGCCAGGCGGCCTGAACCAGGCAACCGCCTGCCATGCCCAGTAGTGGCCCGACCAGCCGGCGCCGACTGCGGGAAAGCGCCGCGATCACCCCACCCGCTAACCAGCCGGCCACGGATCCCACTACTGTAAAGGCCAAGGTGACCAGCCAGGGGCCAATGATGGCGGCGAAAAAACCGGCGAACAACGGCCAGAATCGTTGCGCGCCCTGAAAGTGAAATCTCGCGTTGAATTGGCGGCCGATAACCACACCGGCCGCGAAGCCCACGAGGATGGAGATCAGACACGCCCAGCGCGCGACCGACATCGCGCTTGGCATCGTGCCTAGCACCGCGCCGAGGTCGAGGCCCACCACCGTTAACAGAATCGCTGTTGACCGAAAGAGGTGCGGGCTGGCGTCGGTCGCCTCGGTTGGCGACTCACGACTGCGTAGATTCAGCACGCTGGCTTGCTTTTTTTGAAAGCCCCATTCCTCATAAAACTCCGCGAGGTGCGGCTCATCGTCGACGTGCAGCCATTCCAAATCGGCCGCTTCGGCAATCTCGATCGCCCTTCGGACGAGCTTTTGCCCGACGCCTCGGCGCTGAACGCGCGGATCGACCGTCGCGTCGAGCAAGAAGCCGTGGGCGCCGCCGTCCCAGGCGACGTTTACGAACCCCACGAGGCGATTCTCCTTATAGGCACACACATAGCCCAGACTGTGTTCCAGAATGCTTGCGAATTCGCGCTGGACGTGGTTTTGCCGCGAGGCGCGAAAGAGCCGGTTGAGCTCCTCGTCGCTGACTTTAGTATCAATCCGATATTCGATTCGAGCCATATTCTAACGCCGTGATTCACGAACCGCGCATGGGCCGAGGGGAAACCTGTTAGCCACCAACCAATAGGCACTAACCAGCGGCCGCTCACTATGGTATCATTGTTTTCGACTTTTCTGGCAAGTTTGCTCAGCCATGGCCACCCCCGAACCAGCTTCCACGGAGCTTTCCGTCGCCGAGATTCTCGGTTCGCAGGGCCGCATCGCCAGGCGTTTACAGCAATACGAATCGCGGCCGCAACAACTGGCAATGGCGGAGTCGGTTGCCGCGGCGATCCGCGAGCGGCGGCATCTGGTGGTCGAAGCGGGCACGGGCGTGGGCAAGAGCTTCGCCTATCTGGCGCCGGCCATCCTGCATGCCACGAAGTCGCCGGCCGCGTCCGACCAAGAAAGCCCGTTGCCTCAGGCCGACGCCGAAGATTCTGCGAAGCCGCGCCCGCGGAGAGTGATCGTCTCGACGCACACCATCAGCTTGCAAGAGCAGTTGATGCAAAAAGATCTGCCGCTGCTCAAAGCGGTGCTGCCGTGCGAGTTCACCGCGGTGCTGGTCAAGGGGCGGCACAACTACGTCAGCTTGCGGCGGCTGGCAAGCGCCTTGGGGCGGGGCACGAGCTTGTTCGCTTCCGGCGCCGAGCTGCACGAGCTGAGCAGGCTTGACGCCTGGAGCAAAAAGACCGACGACGGTTCGCTGAGCGACCTCGACTATCGGCCCATGCCCGGCGTCTGGGACGAGGCGGCCAGCGATCATGGCAACTGCATGGGCCGTAAATGCGACACTTATAAATCGTGTTTCTACTACCGGGCCCGCCGGCGTGTGGAAAGCGCCCAAGTGTTAGTGGTCAACCACGCCTTGTTTTTCAGCGACCTCGCCCTGCGTGTGGCCGGCGCAAGCATCTTGCCCGATTACGACGTGGTCATTTTCGACGAGGCCCACACGCTCGAAGCGGTGGCCGGCGATCATCTAGGCATGAGCGTCACCTCGGCCCAAGTCGAATGGGTTTTGCACAAGCTTTACAACGAGCGGACCAATCGCGGCTTGCTGGTCCATCACAAGCTGCACAACGAGACCGACGAAGTCTGCGCCTGCCGCAGCCGGGCGAGCGACTTTTTTCACGACATCGACCTGTGGCAGAAATTGAAAGGTCGCGCGAACGGCCGTGTGTCGCAGCCAGATATTGTAGTCAACCAAGTCAGCCCGGCCCTGCGCCGATTGGCGTCGCGCCTGGAGGATCGCGGCGAGCGGATGCTCAAGGCAGACGACCGCCACGATTTTCAGGCGGCCAGTGACCGCTTGGAGCTGCTGGCCGGGCAGATCGACGACTGGCTGAAGCAATCGCAGTCCGGCAACGTCTATTGGATCGACGTGGTCGGCGGCAAGCGGCCACGCATCTCGCTCAGTGCCGCACCCATCGACGTGGGGCCGATGTTGCGCGAGCACCTGTTCGATCGCGTGCCCAGCGTCATTATGACCAGCGCCACGCTGGCCGCGGGCCGGGCGCGTTCGTTCGACTTTTTCAAATCGCGCGTCGGCCTGACGCAGGCCGACAGCCGCGCGATGGGCAGTCCGTACAATTATCGCGAGCAGGCCACGCTGGTGGTGGTGCCCGACATGCCCGATCCCACCCAGGAAAAAGCGGCCTTCGAGCGGGCCTCACTGGAGATCATTCGCCGCTATGTGGCCCGCAGCGACGGACATGCTTTTGTGCTCTTTACCAGTCATGCGCACTTGCAGCAGGCGGCCACGGCGCTCACCCCCTGGCTAGCCGAGCGGAACCTGGCGCTCTATTCGCAGGCCGACGGCACGCCGCGCACGAAGCTGGTCGACGCCTTCAAGGCGAACCCGCGGGGCGTGCTGCTGGGCACCGACAGTTTCTGGCAAGGCGTCGACGTGCAGGGCGACGCCTTGCAGACGGTCATCATCACGCGGCTGCCGTTCGCGGTGCCCGATCGTCCGCTGCTCGAAGCGCGATTGGAGGCCATCCGCGCCGGCGGCGGCAACCCCTTTCAGAGTTACCAGCTTCCCGAGGCGGCTCTGAAGCTGAAGCAAGGTTTCGGGCGGCTGATCCGCAGCCGCAGCGATCGCGGCACGGTGGTGATTCTCGACCCGCGTGTGGCGACCAAGCCCTATGGCAAGTTGTTTCTCGATTCCTTGCCCGACTGCCGCCGCGTGCGCGATTCGCTGTAGGATTTGCATGCGAAATCGGAAGTGGAATGGGCAGGGCAGGGGGCCGATGCGCGATGCCCTGACGTGGATAACTTCGAGTCGGCTGGTGATTGGGGCATCCGATGGCGACCGCCGGTTGCTATAGTGTTGTTACCTGCAACTTCGCTATTGAACCCGACTTGATTTGCTTTGCCGCTGATGATTCGATCTCAAACCGCTGCCAGTTTAGTCTGCATTCTCACTTGCCTGCTGTCATTTGCCGCGGCCGACGACTGGCCTCAGTTCCGCGGGCCGGATGGACAAGGACACTCGCGCCAGGCGGGTTTGCCGACCGAATGGAGCGAGCAGAAAAACATTGCCTGGAAGGTGCCCATCGCTGGGCGAGGATGGTCGTCGCCCGTCGTCGCTGGAAGCCAGATTTGGCTAACCACGGCGCTGGACGAAGGGCACTCGCTGCATGCCGTTTGCCTCGATCTTCAAACCGGTGAAATCTTGCACGATATCGAGGTGTTTCAAGTTGACGAGCCGGGCACCGTTCACAGCAAAAATAGCTACGCCTCGCCCACCCCGATCATCGAGGGCGACCGCGTCTACGTTCACTTTGGCGACCTGGGCACCGCCTGCCTCAGCGACGCCGGCAAAACCGTGTGGCGAACCAACGAGCTGGTTTATAGCCACGGTCACGGACCGGCGGGTTCGCCCGTGATTTACGGCGATCTGCTGATCGTGAACTGCGACGGCACCGACGTGCAGTACATCGCCGCTCTCGACAAGCGCACCGGCAAGCTGCGCTGGAAGACCGATCGCGACGGCGCGATGGCCTATTCCACGCCGCTGGTCATCGCAGTCGGCGGTCGCGATCAACTGATCAGCACCGGGGGCAAACACGCCGCGGCCTACGACCCCGCCACCGGCAAGGAAATCTGGCGCGTGCGATACGGCGAGGGGTATTCCAACGTGCCTCGCCCCGCGTTTGGCGACGGGCTTGTGTTTCTGGCCGCGGGCTACGACACGCCCTGGCTCTATGCCGTGCGGCCCGATGGTCACGGCGATGTGACCGATACGCACGTCGAGTGGAAGCTGCAGCGCGGCGCGCCCCTGAATCCTTCGCCGCTGGTGATCGACGACCAGCTTTACCTGGTCGACGACAAGGGCATTGCCAGTTGCCTGGAAACGAAAACCGGCGACCGCATCTGGCAAAAGCGATTGCCGGGCAATTTTTCCGCGTCGCCGCTGTGGGCCGACGGCAAGATCTATTTCACCAACGAAGAGGGCCGAACCTCGGTCATCCGTCCGGGCGATCAATATACGGAACTGGCCATCAACGAAATCGACGGCTCGACCTTGGCGTCGCTGGCGGTTTCGGGTCATGCGTTATTGCTCCGCAGCGCCACGCATTTGTACCGCATCGAAGAGCCCGTTCGCTAGAAGAGTCGCACCAGGGTTCTAATCCTGAGCTGAAACGTGCCGCAAGCGCGAAGGCGGCTGCCCGATTGCAGCACAGCCATGCCCGACAATCCTTACCAATCGCCGCGGCGAACCGCCGTCGTAAGCAGCCGGCACACCTGGTGGTGCCTGGCTGGTTTTTACACGCTCGCCGTCATTTGGGGGCTGCGGAACAGTTACTTTTGGAAGCCCTCGGCGCTTGATCTTCTGGTTCCGATGGCGCAGGCGATTTGCCTTGGTTGGTGGGCGGTGGTCGATGCAGGTCTTCGCGGGCGTCCCATCCCGCTGACCGCGCACTGGTGGTTTTTCGTGTTTGCGCCCGTCGTGGCGCCGTGCTACACGATTTGGAGCCGCGGTTGGCGCGGGATCTTATGGGTAGCGCTTCATAGTTTCGGATGGCTCATTTTATCGGCGCTGGTCATGAATTTTGGCGGCCTGATCCTGTTCGGTCGCGAATGGCTGAATGCCGCGCCATAACCATCCTGGGCGATTCCGAATCCGGCGTAAAACCTAGTGCGTTGTCAAGTCTTAGGTTGGGGCTGGTTCATACGACGCAAGGCCGCCCGCTATCTGCCGCAAGGAAGAATTGGCCCGGATAAGTAGCAATGACGAATGTGCGGCAGCCGGACGAACGCAGAATGGCAGAAAGATGGCTGACAGAAAAATGGGAAGCATCGGATCGGCGCTTGCCGGTAGGCAGCGCCGACCGCGTTTTTCTGTCGGCAATTTCTCTGTCATTCCATCGGCTGCGCGCAGCCGATCACCCCCCAGGTGGCGAAAGTTGCGTGCGCGGCGCGGTCAAGCGGCACAGAGAGGAGGTGCCGGTACCTTGTCTCGCGATTCGGCAGCTCTTGTCTGCAACGCGGCGCATACCGATCCGCGCTGGGCCAAGAGCTTTCTCGAGTCGGTTGCCGAGGCCAGCACGGGCCTGCCGCCGCGGGGCATGACAAGCGACGACAACCTTCGGTTTAATATGCTGTATACCTTGTCTTTGCCATTTCCCGACCGCTGGAACGGGCGAAGCGATTCCGATTCCTCGGCCTTCTGGGCGCCTGCCGCAAAGTACAAGCCGTTGCCACCGTAGCCTGCGGCCAATTTTTCTGTCTGGCCCTGTCTCCACCGCCGGAAAAACGACTTACGGCGATTTACCGCTGATGATTGACGTTGGACCACCGGGGCGGTACAACGCGCTCGGTGGTCGGGGTGTCTTCAGCAAACGAGTCATGCCATGCACGGCGATAGGTGGCGGATAATTTTCTGTGCGATTTGTGCCTGTCTTGCAGGGGGATGCACTCGTTCGCAACCTGCCAAACCCGGTGGTGTGTCGGCGGAACGAAAGCCCACGGAAACCATCGTCTTTCTGGCCGCGGCCAGCACGCAAGAGCCGGTCGAAACCATCGCCACGAATTACGAGCGATCCAGCTCCTCGATTGCTGTGAAATGCAGCTTTGCCGGTTCGTCGACTTTGGCCGAGCAGATCGCCGCGGGCGTCCAGGCCGACCTGTTTCTTTCCGCCAATCAGCAATGGGTGCAGCATCTGACCGATACCGGCCTGGTGGCCAAAAGTTCGCCGCTGCTGCGCAACCGGCTGGTGCTGATTGTGCCCGTCGACTCCGAGGTGGTCATCACCAGGCCCGAAGATCTGTTGAAAGACTCGGTCCGCCATCTGGCGATGGCCGATCCCGAGTCGGTGCCGGCGGGCATTTATGGCCGCGAGGCGCTGGAAAAACTGAACCTGTGGAACGGCGTACAAGACAAAGTGGCGGCTGGCGACGACGTGCGGCAGGCGCTCTCGTACGTCGAGACCGGCGCCGCCGAGGCGGGCATCGTTTATGCCACCGACGCCATCATTTCGGATAAAGTAAAGACCGCGTTTCCCATCGCCCTGGAACTGAGCGAACCGGTGATTTATCAAGTGGCCCTGTTAAAATCAGCCGCCGAGAAACCAGCCGCGATGGCCTTCTATCAGCATTTGCAATCGCAGGAAGCCCTTACGATTTTTCGCCAGCAGGGGTTTGGAGTCGTGGAAAAGGCGTCACCGTCGGAGGGTTCGCCACAGGAGGGTTCAGGGTTCGGCGTTCGGGGCTCAGAAAGCTCTGCAGAACCCGACACGATTCGCGCTACCCCTGACAGCGACGAAACATCTCCCTGACCCCTGGCCTCTGACCTCTGACCCCGTTCCTGACCCCCTCCATGCTCACTACGTCCGAATGGTCGGCACTCGAGCTAAGCCTTCGCGTGGGAGTTTGCGCGGTCGCCGCTAGCCTGCCGACGGCCATACCCATTGCCTATCTGCTGGCGCGCGGCGCCGCCCGAGCCAGTTGGCCGATACAGGCCATCAGATGGCTGGTTCAGCTTGGCGTCGATTTGCCGCTGGTACTGCCCCCGGTCGTCACCGGATATTTGCTGCTGGTGTGTCTTGTGCCGGGAGGTCCGATCGGTAGCGTGCTCGATCGCTGGTTTGGAGTGCGGCTGGTGTTTACCTGGTGGGCCGCGGCCTTGGCGTCGGCCGTCGTCAGTTTCCCGTTGTTGGTTCGGACCATCCGGCTGGCGTTCCAAAACGTCGATCCCAGGTTGGAAATCGCCGCGCGTGGTTTGGGGGCGGGACCGCTCGATAGTTTTTTTTCGGTCACGCTGCCGTTGGCGCGGCGCGGGATTTTGGCGGGGGCCATTCTGGCATTCGCCCGGTGCCTGGGTGAATTTGGCGCCACCATCATGGTGCTGGGCAGCAGCGAAGGCCGCCGCACGATTCCCCTGGCCATCTACAGCCTGTCGCACCGGCCGGGCGGAATGGAACGAAGTTGGCGGCTGGTGCTGCTTTCGGTCGGGCTGGCGTGCGCGGCCCTGATTGCCAGCGAACTGCTGGAGCGGAGGCAGTCGCTACGTGAATCGGCTTAGCTTTTGCTGTCGCCATCGGCACCCCAGCGGTTTCGAGCTGGACGTGGCGTTCAATATCGAGCATCAGGTGACTTCGCTGTTCGGTCCGTCGGGCAGCGGCAAAACGACGGTGTTGGCCCTGATTGCCGGCGCCTTGCGCCCCCAATCGGCACGCATCGAGCTGGGCGAACGAACCCTGGTCGATACGGCGCGCCACGTCTGCCTCGCCGCCGAGCGGCGACGCGTGGGGCTTGTGTTTCAAGATCACCTGTTGTTTCCGCACCTGAATGTCGAGAAAAACCTGCGCTATGGGGAGCGCCGCCGCGCTGTTGGCGCGCGGAAGATCGACTTCTCCCAAGTGGTCGAGGTGCTGGAGCTGGGCGAGTTGCTGGCTCGCATGCCTCGCAACCTATCGGGCGGGCAGCGACAGCGCGTCGCGTTGGGGCGTTCGCTTTTGGCCAGCCCCGAGTTGCTTTTGCTCGACGAACCGTTGGCGGCGCTCGATGCTCCGCTGAAAGACCGCATTCTCACTTACCTCGAGCGAGTCGTTGCCCAGTGGAAATTGCCCACCCTTTACGTCAGCCACGCGGCCAGCGAAGTCGAACGCCTGGCCGATTGGGTGATTGTGTTGCGGCAAGGCCGCGTTGCCGCCACCGGCAAGCCGGGCGAGGTGTTGCATTTGGGGCAGGGGACTGCGGCGTCTGAGTTCAAGCTCTAATGGGAACGCTCACATGGGCATGACCTTCGAATTCCAATCGAGTGCATCGGCTCGAAAACACGCCGATCTGCCGCTTTACAACGCTCTGCTCTATGCTCATCATTTGTGCCCGTGCACACGATGATCGTCTTGCTTCGGCCTGGTGCGGCGCATCCGAACATGGACGGCGCCCTCCACTACGCCGTTCGGCCTGGCCGTGGTAAGATGGATTTTGGCTATGAGGTCGTGCGGCTTTGGGAGCTGCCCGCTGAGGAATTGCTGAGCAGAGACCTCGCCGTGGTACCCTTGTCGGTGCTCGGCAGGCTGTTTTCCGAGGAGTTCGAATGATGGAAGAATCAGACACTTATTTGATGATCTTGGACCAAGGGATGGAAAAACAGGCCAAGAAATCGATCCTGATTGCTGGTGAAGAGCGGCTCGGGCCCGCAGGCGAGTCGATCAAGAGCCGGCTTGAAACAATCACGGATCTTGAACGGCTGAATCGGATGATGTGAAGCGCGGTCAAAGCCGCCAATTGGGCAGAGATTATTGAGACTTTGTAACTTGGCAGCCCATCCATGATGTAAGAATCAGACACCTATCTGATGATTCTGGAAGAAGTGGGAGCAAAAATGGGCGCGGGATATCATCCTGAAAATGGGCGAAGAGAAATTCGCGCCGCCTGACAGTCCTGCAAAAACGCGACTTAGCTTGATCACCGACCTTGATCGCCTGCGACGCATGGGTCGAAGTGCGGTGAATGCAACGACTTGGCAGGACGTCTTGGATACGCCTTAGTCACTAGCGAGAATTTTTAGACTCGCCATAATAGCCGGGGGCTCAACGTCGTTTTTCTGAAAGCGTGGCTAGGATGGCGCAGGGCTTCCAACCCGAAACAAACACGCCGACCGACTGGCAGGCGATCCGCGCTCGCCTGGCGGCCTCGGGCGGGCGCGAGTATTGGCG
>DASVHB010000301.1:0-3914 GCA_036379195.1 Pirellulales bacterium | reverse complement strand
ACAGGGTTTGCTGACGGTGGTGGGCGGCGCCCCGCGTTGGGACGGACGCAGCGCCTTCATGGTCGGCGCCGGCATGCACAGCAAAGCCAGAAACGGCACCCGCCGGCACCTGAAGCTCCAGCTCGCCCAGACCGCGTCGGCCGCCCTCTCGGTCGTGCGAAAGCATCAGGCGAGTTGCTCCTGGGAAGGAGCGGTGCTGACCGCGCGTTGGAATGAGCGGACGTTGCGTGTCGACGCAACCGATGGGCGCTTGGTCGAACACATCGTCGTCGACCAGCCCAAGGAAGACGTTGGCGCCGAGCAAGCGACCGACGGGGCGAGCGTGGTCCGCACCTGGACCGCCCGTGGCGAATACGCTCGGCGTCTGGCCCAGATCGAGGCGGCGACTTTGGATTTCGAGAACCGCGCCGATGCCAAGCGGCCGCTGAGCTGCGTAGCCGAATTGGTCTGCGATGAATTGAAAGCCCAATCGCGACTCGCCCAACTACCCGCGTGCCAGCGGGCGCTGCCGGTCGCCGCCAAACTCTCCGCGCACGGGTTGTTGAAGCCGTTGGACGACTTACTGCTGGCCATCAAAGAGCCGGCAGGCGATCGTTTTTGGATTCCCGCGCCGCCGGGAACCATTACACGGTTCCATGATGTTCCTTCGGCGCTGAAGTGGCTGGCGACGTACCTTGGCCTTTGGTCCGGCGATTCGCTGTTCGGCGACAAAAGTTGGCTGGCCGACGTCTGGCGAGGAGAAACGATTCTTTTGGCGAGGGGCCAGCTCGCCACGCCGGGAAGTTTTGGCGATCACGCGCCGGACGTGCTTTCGTCGCCGCGTGGCGGTCCGCTCTGGGCGCTGGCGGTCGCTCAGATGCTTCATTGGCAATCACTCGATACCGCGGCGACCGGCTATGCGCATCATGGCCTGCGCATGCTTTCGACGCGTGATTTTCGGCGCGATTATCGCGAGCTGCTGTCTGGCAACACGTTGGCCAGCCATTATCTACTCGGTATGGTGGAGACCCTGCGCGCGCTCGATTCTGACGAGATCAAGATGCTGACCGATGCGCTCGTCGAACTCGGGGTGCTTAGCGACCAGAACGCGCAGCATTGCGGAGCATTTTTAAATTTGCTTCATGCCGCCGACCAGTTACCAACCGGCCAGGCAATTGCGCACGCTTTAGATCGGTGCTGGAAGTTCGGGCTTTCCGGCTGGGTCGACGAGCGATTGCAGCACCTGGCCGACCTGCCCTACAGCGAGGCGCCAGACTTCGCGGCCCCCAGCCAGCCAGCGTCGGCAGCAACCGCCGCGAACACGCGCTACGGTGCGGCGACCGGTCCCGGCTCCGCGGGCGCGGCTGCCAACCCTTACGGTATCGTAACATACAATTCCGGGGAGAATGACCCGCGGGTGTACAGCCCGGCGCGGCCCACACCCCTGCGATATCGAATGGGCGTGGTTGATGATTCGGCTGACGCACTTTCCGCGGCTGATGACGGCGCAGCCGGTGGGGGTGATGTGCGGGAGCAGGTGGAACGACTTCAAGCATGGGTGCGTTCGCTCGCCGATCGGCTCGCGGAGCTGGAGTCGCGGCTCCCGCCAGAAGACGATGCCGACAACGATTCCCCTCAAATACTGCAAGGAGAGAAGCGGGCAAATGCCGAACAACGATAGGTGGCTTGCAACCCGAGATCCCAAGCATCCACATCCGCCCGAACGAGCCCGGCACATCAGTGGGAGAAACCTCATGGCCAAGAAAAAGACCGCCAAGAAAAAAGCCGCCAAGAAGGGGACGGCGAAGAAGACCCAGGCCCGAGCCAAAACGGGCCGCGCGCAGGACGCCAAGCGCGCCACCCCAAAGACCAAAACCAAAACCGTGAAAAAGGGTGCGAAAAAAGCCGCCGCGCGCGCCGGTAAAAAGTCGGCCAAGAAATCTTCGCGCGGCAAACGCTCGATGGCTCGGTCGCGGTCTGCCGCGGGTGGAGCGAATGGCTCGGCACGGACGCCCGTATCTCCCGCTCCGGGCACGCCCCCGACGCCCACCATCGCCGAGAGCATGGAAGGCGTCAGCGCCGCCGCGCCTCGGATGGGCGATTCGCGGCGTTAAGCGATGCCAAACCAATAAAGTCTTATTTCCAAACCGATGCGCCCACTTGCTGGTCGCAGATGGCAAAGCGGGTCGCCGGCGGCAGCGAGATGCCAAAAGTCTCGTCGAGCACCTGTAATAGCATTTCGTCGCTGTCGATGACGCGCGACTGCGCGTCGTCGCCGCGCAGCACGCTGTGCTCCCGGTTGCGCAGCAGATGGCAAGCGTCGAGCGTCTGCCGCTGCGCCACCAGCGTCTGCACGAACCGCGAGGCCGGGTGCGTCGAGATGTAGTGGTTGGCCATTTCGAAATCGATCGGGTAGTGCGGCTCGAGCGTAAAGGCGTACAAATCTTGCCAGACGCCGCGCACCAGCGCTTGCAAGACCCACGTCTGCGGCTCTTCGCGCGTCAGGCGGTAGCTCCGCCCGTGCTGCTGCGAGACGCGACCCGGCGTCATCGCAATCGGCGTCAGCACGCCGCCGGTGCCAAAGCCCACATCGGCCAACCACAGTCCGTCGAACTCGACCATTAACAGCATGTGCGTTTTGGGCAGCACGCGACTGGCCCCTAGCCGCACGCGGGCCGCCAGGGCGGTGACGCGAAAACCGAGCTCCTCGAGCACCGCGGCCAGCAGTGTGTTGTGCTCGAAGCAATAGCCGCCGCGCCTTGAGTGAATCAGCTTGGCCTGGATGCTCGCCAGGTCGATCTGAATGGGCCGCCCGAGATGAATATCGAGATTCTCAAACGGAATCTGGGTGGCGTGAGCCAGATGGACGTCGGCGAGTGTTTGCGGCGTCGGCTCGCGCGGCCCCTCGTAGCCGATGCGTCGCAGGTAGCCATCGAAGTCGAGCATGAGTGGTGGAATCGACGGAGATCGTTCGAGACGGGAGGTCATTCGATTTTGAACAAACGACGAAAGACGTTATGCTACCATTTTTTCTGCACAGATATTTGGCGGTTCGTCAGATCGCCCGGTGATGCCGAGGCTGAGACGCTCAACGAGACCCGCCTGCCATAGATGAGGAGACAGGCCATGCCCGCCAGAACAGCGAAACAATACGGCCTGTGGCCCAGCCCGATCTCGGCGGCCAGCCTGGCCGAAGGCAAACGACTCGACGGCGTCGAATGGGACAGCGACGCTCGGACGGTGGTGTGGCTCGAGGGGCGTTCGGGCCGGGGCGTGCTGCTGGCCAAGACCGGCGACGACGCCCCGCGCGAGCTGACGGCGGAACTGAGCGTGCGCGCGGAAGTCGGCTATGGCGGCGGCGATTTTACGGTGCAGGGTGGCTACGCCTATTTCGCCGTACACAAAACCGGCCGGCTCTATCGGCAGCCGCTGGCCGGCGGCACGGCGCAGGCCCTCACGCCCGCCTTCGGGCAAGCGGCGGCGCCCGTCGTCTCGCCCGACGGACGCTGGCTGGCCTATGTGCATCACGACGCTCCGCACGACCGCATCGGCATTGTCGATACCGCCGGCAAGCGGTGGCCGCAGATTCTGGTCGAAGGCGGCGATTTTTATATGCAGCCGCGGTTCAGCCCCGACGGCCGGCGGTTTTGCTGGATTGCCTGGAACCACCCCAACATGCCATGGGACGGCACGCGGCTCTATCTGGCCGACCTCGTTTTCAGCGAGGGCTTACCGCGACTGGGAGCGGCGCGCGTGGTGGCCGGCGGCGACGACGTGGCGATTTTTCAGCCCGAGTTTACGACCGATGGCCAGCACCTGGTGTATGTTTCCGATGAAAGCGGCTTTGGCCGATTGGCGTTGCACGAGCTGGCCAGCGGCCAGCGGCGATGGCTCGGTGAAGAAGGTATCGAGTACGCTTTGCCCGCCTGGGTTCA
>DASVHB010000300.1:0-7775 GCA_036379195.1 Pirellulales bacterium | reverse complement strand
ATCGATCTCGGCGCTGGCCACGCCGGCGGGGATGAGCGAACGCGTTACCTTGGGCAGCCGTTGCGCCTCGGGCGGATAATCGCATTCGTGCGAAACGCCCACCAGTTGCTCGCCCAGCCCGAGGGCAAAGGCGATTTCGGTGGCGGCGGGCAATAGAGAAACGATAAGCATCGAATAAACGCCGCTTGGCAATGAGGATCTGTTGGTTTTCGCCGGGGCATCGAAGGCTCTGCCTGGGCTGCGCAAAATGTATTGTTATCACGGGTCCGACGTGGTGCCGTTTTTGTTTCGCCACGACGCAGACGATTGAGGAGGATCGCCTCTTGTAGACGGCCAACGTGAAACTCCACCGGGCAAGCCGGTGGCATCTTCGTGGAACAAAACCGGAACCAACCGCGGGTGACCGTAGTCACAAATTTTGCGCAGCCAAGGCTCTGCCCCAGCCACCGGCCTGTCCCCTGTCCCCTGTCCCCTGTCCCCTATTCCCTATTCCCTGTCCCCTATTTCCACAGCGACGCCAGATCGTCAGAGCACTGTTTGCGGATGCCGTTGTCGTTCAAGATGTCGTCGGTGGCGGCGGCAATCTCCTGGCGGCGGAAGACGAGCGTTTCGGTCGATTTGCCCGCGAATTTGAATTCGACATATTCCGCCTGGTTGTAGCGCAGCAACTCGGCCAGATGACGGAGGTTGCGCACCGGAATGTCGTTCATCGACTGCACGATGCTGAACATCGCCTGGCTATAGCCGCGCGTCAGCCGGTGCGAGAAGAACGGGGCCGCGATCATCACCAGCTCCTCACCCTCGAAGGCCGGATCGTCGCCCAGCCGCGTCACCAGCGGATGCCCGCGATCGAGCAAATAAGGCGTCCACTTGGCGCCCAGCAACACCACCAGCTCGCGGTAGGCGGGCGTAAACACCATCGGCCCGTAAATAAAGTACCGCGGATAATCACCTTTCAAATACGGCACCAAGAGCGACTCGCGGGTGCTGACGGGCAGCTCGACGGTCATCGTTTGCCCGCCGCGAAAAACCGTCAACGGCAGCTTGCCTTCGCGGGCCAGTTTCGGCACCAGATATTGAAACGGCAGCTTCAGATCGCCCGCCACTTGCACGCGGCCCGCGTTGTCGAGCGCGTAGTCGCCCAGCTTGATGACCACATCGCCCTCGTGCAGCGGATACGAGACGTTCGTCTCGCCGGGCCGCGTGACCATGCAGCCGCCGATGCCGGTGGTCAGGCCGAGCTTGGCGCGGATGGCGTCGTTTTCGACGGTTTGATACTGATCGCGCAGCCGCGGCTTGCCGTCGTAATGGCCGTCGGCGGCGTCGGCCAAAAAGGCCGAGACCTCCTCTACCGGAATCAGATAACCGATGTTCTCCGCCTGCTTGAGGCCGCTGAAAGCCACGCCCACCAGCTTGCCGTCGGAGACGGCCGGCCCGCCGCTGTTGCCGGGGTTGAGCGCGGCGTCGATCTGCACCCGCAGCCCGCCGGTGCCATAGTGATACGCGGCGTAGTCGACGCGCGAAACGATGCCCTCGGTCACCGACATCTGCTCGCCACCGACGGGATAGCCATACACGTTCACCGTGCTCTTGGTCTGCGGCAGGCCCTCGGCAAAAGTGATGGCGG
This sequence comes from Pirellulales bacterium, assembly GCA_036379195.1. Taxonomy (GTDB): domain Bacteria; phylum Planctomycetota; class Planctomycetia; order Pirellulales; family JAICIG01; genus JAICLL01. The sequence goes on along the minus strand of DASVHB010000300.1, from coordinate 6,148 downwards.
TCCGGCCTTCGAAGAAGGCCTCGTCTTCCAACTGCAGCACGGCCAGGTCGATATCGGGCGCCAGAGCGGCAACCGTGGCGGGCAGCCGATCTGCCGACTGATGGGGCTGAATATAAATTTGATGCGCGTGCGAGACGACGTGGGCGTTGGTCAGAATCCGCCGCCCTTCGATGATAAAACCGGTGCCGGTGACTTCGCTTGGCGTGGCTTTGGTCCAGGGCTGAAAGAGATTGGGCGCACGCTGCGTGACCAACACGTGGACGACCGATTCGCGCAGTGGGTCGGCGGCGGGAGAAGCCTGCGGCAGCGAACAGCAACCTACTGCCGCTAACGCCAAGCGCCAAACGATGGGTTGCTTCAACAACATTCGACTGCTCCGCAACGAGGGAATTAATCTTTCAGCAAGTTCTTGAGTGCTCCCATGAGCACCCCTTCAACTTCCGGCGCCACGCGCGAGACCCGCGACGTCTCGTAGCCGCCCTGCGGATAGGCGATGGCGGTGCCGATATAGCCGGGACCATAATCGCCATACGCCGCCATGCACACCAGCGCATCGGGCCGCAAGGTTTCGGCGGCCAACTGGTATTCGATGAACAACTCGCCGGGCATGTGCACGACGTACGCCGGACCAAGCCGCAAACAGCTCAGCTCGATCGGGTGCTTGGCTTCGGCACGCCGAAGCCAAGTCAGATCGCGGGCGGCGCGCACCCGGTCGCGCACCTCGCCTGTGGCATCGTCGAGGATCGCCAGCAGCTTGGTTTCTTCGAGTGTCGGACTGGCGGGCAACGCCACCGCCAGGGTGCGCCACTGCAGATCGCCCGCCGCGATGGGAGCTTTCTTCGTGTTGTCCCAGGCGGCCTGCATGCCGGCCGCCAATCGCTCGGCCAGCACCGGGCGCATTTGGTGCGAGCCATCGTTGTACTTGCCCGCCGCCACATTGCCGCCGGCGCCGTTGAAGTGAACATGAAAAACCTCGGGCATCGCCTCTTCGCGCAGCCGCCGGGCCATGCCGACGAAATCGGCGCTGACACCACCCGCGCCGTAGTAGCTTTGCGGATGCGTCGCATAATAGGTGATCGAGGCCAAAGGCCGATCGTCGCGCCAAAAGCTCAGCAGCCGGCAGTCGGGATCGATCACGCCTTCGGGCGCCGCTCGGGCAGCCTCGTTGCGGCACGAACTCATGCGGCCCAATTGCACTTTGCCGTCCGGCCCCAGAATCCGCCGGTTCGACGCCACCTGCTCGACGCGGCCAACACCCAGGCCCACGTGCGTCACCGGCTGCAAGCTTGCCAGCGCCTCGCGCACCGCGGCGCGGGTGCGCTCGATGGCTTGATGCGCAAAGGCCACGTGAAACTCCGCGCCCGCAAGCCCGCGAGCGGCCAGCAGCGTTTCGGCCTCAAAGTCGCAGCCGGGCGCGTCGTGCTGGTGCAGACAATGGACCGACACGCGATCGACACTGGTGCCGGCGGCCTTGGCCAGGGCCGCTCGCCAGACGTCGTGGCCGCCGTTGCCGATGCCCACCCAATCGACCGCGCACAGCACGATCGGGGCGTCGCTTCCCGTAATGACGATGCCGCGGGCGGAGAGCGGGTCGACAATCTCCTTAGCTGGCGGACAGAGGGCGTCGCACAGCGGCGCGCCCAGGGGCGGAGTCACGTCTGCCTTGAAGACGCCGATTTGCACTGGCTCGGCGGCTCGGACGGTGGCGGCGACAAAGAAGGTCGCCAACACGAGCAGTGAACGCATCAGGCGCATGGTTACCTCCGGCGGCTTGGTGAACGACAGAGGATTGTCTATGACGGCGATGGCAAAGTCAACTTTCGATTCATCGCGGCAGAGGGCGAAAACCGGCATTCGGCATCTTCCTTGCACGGCCTCGCCACAGCAGTGCGCCGCGCGGCCCATTCGCTAGGGCGGGGACCGCCTCGCTGGCCGTCAGAAGCGTCATGGGCCGACAGCGGCGGTCCACTGGTCGGTAATCGCGCAGCGCGGACGGTCTTGCGCCGGCAGTGACCGCGTCTCATCAATCAAAAGGAGGAACATCCCATGCTCGTCTTACGTCGCTCGGTGTTGAGCTTCGTCGGTCTTTCGTGTTGCCTGGCTGGTGAAGTCGTTTGGGCCCAATCGTATGGTCAACGACAGCCGGGTTATGGTCAGGGGCAGCGGGGCGCGGGCCGTCGAACGGTGGCCCGCCGAACCGACTTCAGTCGGAACGAGCTGCCCGCCCGGAACACGCAAACAGTCATTAACGAGGTCATCCGCCCGATTCCGCTCACCGAGAATCGGCTGGACGCGGCGGTATCGGGAGTGGCGCGGCAGATTCGCGACCTGGTCGACGATATGCGGCCCGCCATGCGGCGCGTCTTCCCCGACAAGCTCGAAGCCCTCGCCGGCACGTCTGGCTGGGAACCCGAAGACCGCACGGCTTTGACGAAGGCCCTGCGTTCGGGCGATCCCGCGGCCATCTACGAAGCGTGGCTGCAAGCGCAACCGAACGACACTTCGGGCGCCGAGCAAATTGCCCGTGAGGCCGAAGTGCAACGAGCGTTTAACAAGCTGGAACAAGGCGCCGAAGAAGGCGAGCTCACGCTGGATGAGGTCGATGATCTCGGCGCCGCTCTGGACAAGTTGGCGGCGGTCGTGCCCGCGGCGGCTGATCTGACTGGCGATGTCGATACGCTGGCCACCTGGGTCGAAATCCAAGAGATTCTGCTCGACGCCGAGCCGGATGTTGGCGCTCCGCGTCAGCTTCCGACTGGCAGGGTGAAGCTGATTCACAATCCGAACCTGCGTTTTGGCAGCGCGGTGGTGCTCAGCGACGATACCGTGATGGTGGGTTGTCGCGGGCGCGGCGGAGTGGACATCAGCCGCGGCAACGCCGCCGAGGCCCTGGGCCTGCCGGTGCTCTCCGAAGATTCTGTGCCCGAGGCCGAAGGCGCGCCCATGCGCAGCGGCACCATGCTGGTCAATCCGAAGCGCTCGGGCGCCAACGTGCGCTATGTGCTCAATGGTGAAGAATACCTGATGAAGCCGGGCAGTTCGCAGCGTTTGCCCGCCGGGCAGCGCTGGGTGATCGAGTTCGACCGCGGCGGACGCCAAGGTGGAACCGAATACACCCTGGCCGACGGCACTTACTACTTCGAGCCGACCGATCGCGGCTGGGAACTTTATCACGAGCGGTTCGACGTCACGGTCGACAACTCGCGCAATCCCCGTGATTTTCATTTCGTGTTCAACGGCGAGCCGCTCGCCGTGCGTGGCGGGCATACGCGTTCGATCAGTAGCCGCTACCCGATCGTCGTCGAATACGACCGCGGCAACGGCACCGAGATGGTCCGCAAGGCACTGAACTTCGCCGGCAACGTCGAGGTGGCCATCAATGCCGAGGACAACCTCTGGGACCTTTTCCCCGAGGAAGAAAACCGGCGCCAAGAGCGCGAAGTCGAGCTGTTCCACTAAGCGCGGCGCCTCCCACGGGTTGCCCGTCCGTGTTGCTGCTGATCGGTCGTCTCGCTAGGCTGGAATAACCGCCTATGCGAGACGACCGTTTTTTTCGCCGTTTCAGAGAGCGCCGGGCAGGGCCAAGCCCGCGCTGTATGATTTGCGCCGCGGCATTGGCGATTGGCGCGATTGCCGCGGGGCGCACGCTGGCCGATGAGCCTGCGTCATCAATGCATTGGGCGTTTCGGCCAGTGGACCGGCCCCCGCTGCCAACGCCTTCAACTGACGCCCCACCGCCACGAAATGCAATTGACGCCTTTGTCGTTGCGGAGCTGCGCGAGAACGGCTTGGCGCTGTCGCCCGAAGCCGATCGCCGCACGCTCATTCGTCGGCTGTATTTCGATGTGATCGGTCTGCCGCCCACGCCGGAAGAGATCGAACACTTTGCCTCCGACTGCGACTCGGCAGCCTACGAAAAGTTGGTCGACCGGCTGTTGGCGTCGCCGGCTTTCGGCGAGCGGTGGGCTCGGCGATGGCTCGACGTGGCGCGGTTTGCCGAGAGCCACGGCTTTGAGATGAACCAGCCCCGTCCGAACGCCTGGCCGTATCGAGACTACGTTATCGCCGCCTTCAATCGAGACCTGCCCTACGATCGCTTCATCGTCGAGCAGATTGCCGGCGACGCAGTGGGGGCCGACGCCGCCACGGCGTTTCTGGTGGGTGGGCCTTGGGATCAGGTCAAAAGCCCCGATCCCGTGCTCACCGCGCAGCAGCGGGCCGACGAACTGCACGATATGACCAGCACAATCGGCGCGGTGTTCCTGGGGCTGACGGTTGGCTGCGCGAGATGCCACCATCATAAATTCGATCCGATATCGCAGGCCGATTACTACGCCATTCAGGCCGCCCTGGCCGGTGTCTCGCACGGCGAGCGTATCGTGCCCGCCGACGACTGGCCCGGCCGCCGGCAAGAGATCGAGCGAGTGCGCCGCCAGTTGGCGCGGTTGGCCTTGCAAAGCGCGCGGCGGCAACCCTTGGCCGACTCCGGCATCGAGCGTCCGCCGGTGAGCCGCGGCGAAAACATCGATCGGTTTGCGCCCGTCGAGGCCCGTTTCTTGCGGTTCACGATCCAGCAAACCGATGCCGGCGCCCAGCCCTGCTTGGACGAGCTCGAGGTCTTCACTGCCGACGATGATGCGCCGCGCAACGTGGCGCTGGCTTCCGCCGAAACCAAATTGCGTGTTTCGAGCACGTTGCCGGGCCACGCGATTCATCAACCGCGACACATCAACGACGGTCTCTACGGAAATGAGCATAGCTGGATTTCCGACGAAGCCGGGCTAGGTTGGGTGGAACTCGAATTCGCCGATCCGGTGGTCATCGATTGTGTGCTCTGGAGCCGCGATCGCGGCTGGCAGCCGCGCTACGACGATCGAATCGCTACGCAATACGAAATTGCGGTCTCGCTCGATGGCCAAGCCTGGCGCACCGTGGCATCCTCGGCAGATCGGCGGCCGTTTGCGCGGCTAGCCGCAATCGCGGCTGCGGAGATTGAAGCCGGCGAGGCCGGCGAATGGCGAGCGCGGCTGGCGGCGCTGGCGGAGGAACAAAAAATCTATGCGGGCGTTTTTACCCAGCCGGCAAAGACCTATCGGCTGCATCGCGGCGACCCGATGCAGCGGCGCGAAGAAATTGCCCCTGGTGGATTGAGCAAGCTCGGCGGCGCTTGGCAACTGGCGAGCGAAACGCCCGATCAAGAGCGGCGTCTCGCCTTGGCCCGCTGGATTGCCTCGAAAGAAAACCGACTGACGGCGCGGGTCATCGTCAACCGTTTGTGGCAGGGACATTTTGGCGAGGGCATCGTCAGCACTCCCAGCGATTTTGGCGTCAACGGGACCCCGCCCAGCCATGTCGAATTGCTCGACTGGCTCGCCGCCGAATTGATGTCGCCATCCGTCTCGAACCAACCGCCTTGGTCGCTCAAGCATATGCATCGGCTCATTTTGCTCTCGGCGACGTATCGGCAAGCAAGTCGCGCCGAGGCCGGCGGCCTGGCCCGCGACGCCCAGGCCCGACTGCTTTGGCGCTTTCCCCCCCGGCGCCTCGACGCCGAGGCAATCCGCGACCGTGCGCTTGCCGTCTCGGGCAGGCTCGATCGCACGATGGGCGGGCCGGGCTTCGACTTGTTCGAGCCGAACAGCAACTACGTGAAGGTTTACACTCCGAAACGCGAATTCGGCCCCGAGACATTTCGCCGCATGATCTACCAGAGCAAGCCGCGCATGCAGCTCGATGATACGTTTGGAGCATTCGACTGCCCCGACGCCGGCCAGATGGCTCCGCGCCGCGGCCGCTCGACCACGCCCTTGCAGGCGTTGAACTTGTTGAACAGTCCTTTTATGACGCAGCAGTCGGGCTTTTTCGCGGAACGCGTGGCCCGAGAAGCCGGTGGCGACCCGCGGCGCCAGGTCGAGCGGGCGTTTTTGCTCGCCTTGGGCCGCCAGCCAGTCCGCGACGAAGCTGACGCGGCGGTGCAACTCGCGGCGGTCCACGGACTGCCCGCCCTCTGCCGCGCCCTGTTCAACGCCAATGAGTTTGTGATGCTTTATTAAACCGCAGCATGACCTACCCCCTTTCCCATGCCGGACGCCACTTGCTCGATCGGCGCGCGTTTTTGCAGCGCGCGGGCACGGGGCTCGGCGGGATC
>DASVHB010000299.1:0-2125 GCA_036379195.1 Pirellulales bacterium | reverse complement strand
AGCGGCACCAATCAAAAGACGTCGGCTCGTAGCCGACGTCCTGCCGCCGGGAGTATTTCGGGTATATGTGCCCGGCGGCAAATACAAGGCGTGAAGGAATGGCCGGCAGGAAGCCGGCGACACAAGGAAGGCGGCACGTTCGGCAGGACGCCTGGGCGTGCGGCGAAACGAGGTCACGATGGCCGTCAATCGTTTAGAGAGGTTTTGGAACAAGCCGACATCGGCCGCGAAGACCGATGTGCAGCGCGCGACCGGGGCGATCAACGTCGCGCTGGCGAAGATCGAGGAGCTACAGGAACGCCTGCGGTCGGTGGCGCAAGACGAAGCCGAGATGTGGCGTCACCGGCTGCGGCGGAGAGAGGCGGAGCTAAAGCGGTACTACGGCGAGCGGGACGCCGTGATCGTGCTGCTGGCGGCTGTCGCCGGCTGCCTGCTGGGCTGCGTGTTGATGTCGTTGTTTCGATAGGAGATTGACAAGATGAGCGAGAAAAAGCTGGCCCAGGAATGGGATATTACGATCGACGCGGAGTTTGCCGCGGTCAACCGCAAGCTCTCGCCCGAAGAGCAAGACCTGCTCGAAGACGACCTGGAATCGGGCGGCTGCCGAGACGATCTGGTCATCTGGCAGCACAACGGCCAGAGAATCTTGCTGGATGGCCATTATCGTTACCGGGCGTGCCTGACGCTTGGCGTGCCCTTCGGCGTCATCGCTCTGGCGGTCGCCAGCCGCGAAGAGGCGTTGACGTGGATCAAGGACAACCAGAGGGCACGGCGCAACTGCACCGCGGCAGAACTGAGTTATCTGCGCGGAAAGCGGCACGAGGATGAAAAGGGCGAGCACGGCGGCGACCGCGGCAATCAGCACACGAAGGCAAAGGGGCACGATGTCCCTTTGGCAGAGCCGGAGTTGGCAAAGGGGCAGAGTGCCCCTTTGAACGGTAGCACCGCTGAACGGCTGGCAGGAGAGTTTGGCGTAGATCCAAAGACGATCAAGCGTGACGCCGCTTTTGCCCGCGCCGCCGACACGGTGGCCGCAAACGCGGGCCACGAAGCGCTGGCATCGATCCTGGCCGGCGAGCTGGGCAGCAAGAAGGACATTCAGGCGCTGGCTGGTCTTCCGCCCGACGAACAGCGCGAAGCCGTTTCTGGCGGCAAAGCGACCGTCAAGGCCGCGGCGGCGCAGGTCGCACGTCGAGCACCAAAGAAGAAGTCGGCACCACCAGCGCCGGAGCCGCTGCGGCTCGACCTGGCCGGCGTCAAGCACGCCTTCCTGGCGCTCAGCGAGGATGACCGCATGGCCTTTCTCGACTGGATCGACCACGAGCTTATCGAAACAACGACCGCAGGCTACTCGTCGTAGCCGGCGCTCCCCGGCCGTCCGCCCGTGCTCATTCCTCGGATTGGGCGGCTGGGGCCAAAACAGCGGGGCGATTCAACCTGTGTTTTTCCTGATTTCCGAAACATGAATGACAACGAACTGCTCGAACTTGAGTTCACCGCGAGCGAATTTGACCTTCTGTGTGAGGCCGCATTGACGGCCGGCATGAATATCGAAGATTGGGCGACCCAGGCACTCATCGAGGCTGCCAAGCGAGGTGACGAATGAGCAACATCAACCCTAACGCGGCGACGGAATACATGGACCGTCAGGACGCGGCGGCGGTCGCGAGAGGAGTCTCACGAAGCCGCGCGGAAGGACGCCAGGTGGACGAGTTCGGCTTCTCCACGAGCGCCGGCCACAAACGCTACGCGATGCGCGCCGAGTTGGTCGAGGTCGTCGAGAACGAGCGCAGCTACGCGCGTCTCACCGCCAGCGACGGCAGCTACGCGCTAGCCGAGATTCCGCGCGGCACGACCGTTGGCGGCGTCCTGGAAATGATCCACGCGGCGTTCCATCGGGTGGAGGAGTCTCGCGCAGGCGAGGCGGTCGCATTCAGCGCCTACGATGCGCCCTTCGATGGTCATCGGCGCACAGCTACGATCGGCGACTGCGCCGCGGCCATCGAGAAGCTGACAGAGTATTTCGATCGCGACGGAAATCTCAACGACGATGCGAAGATGGCGTGTTCACTGGCTCGCGCGGAGCTTGGCCCGCTGGGCACGCTCGATTGTCTCTGGGCCGACA
>DASVHB010000298.1:0-2211 GCA_036379195.1 Pirellulales bacterium | reverse complement strand
CAATGATCCGACGAGCATGTAAGCAACGCCGGCCGATTCCAGCGCCTCAATCACGCCTACCACTGCTTCATCGCCCGTCATTGCCTACCTCGCAGCCGGCGGAGTAACGCCAGCCGCTCTTGTAAGATTTCTTGCACGCGGTCTTCGTTGGCGTCGGGATACTCCGAGCGGATGCCGTCGGCCATGATCCGCAACGAGCGCTCGAACAGCCGCGGGCCGGCCAGCAGCTTGTCTTCGGGCGACATGGCCCGCGCGGCCTTGACCTTTTGCCAGTAGATGTCGTGGATGAGCTTTTGATCGGGCTGCATTTCAGAGTTCACCACCGGGGCATCGCTGGCCAGAGGCGCGTTTTGGCAATTGTAGACTTAACGCGGCCAGCTTCTGCCCCGGCCACCTCGATACAGGCGAAAAGCGCATTGCGCAAATACTTGGAGCGGTGCCATTGTCGCCTTTCGCTCCGCGAAAGTAGCGCTACTTTCGCGGAGCGAAAGGCGACAATGGGGCTTGTCGGGTCACAGGCTGTTTTGGCGATCGTCGTTTTTAGCTTAACGAACAAGCGATTTCAAACAACTCTTCGGCATCGAGTATCTGGTCGTTCGCTTCGAACAGACGCTGAATGGCCGCTTTGTGGGCCTTCATTTTCACGCCGCCCACGCCGAGGGCGCCATAGGCGGTGATGCCCTTGCGATCGGCGGCGCGGTCGGTGGCTTCGATGCCGCCCAGACCGACCGGCGGAACCGCATTGAGATCGATCGCCACGCGCACACCAACCTCGATCAACTGCTCATGCGTGGCCAATTGCACGCCCGCCGCGCCGGCGGAGATTACGATGTCGGCCCCGGCAAGCACCGCGGCGGTTTCCTCCGGCGAGGCCGCGGCGCACGCGGTAAGCCGCGCATCGGAAAACTTCGCGCGCACGGCATCGCATACCGCCGCGGCCTTCGATTGGCTGCGTGAGGCGACGCGCACTTGGCTGCCGGCACGGGCCAGCAATCGCACCACCCGCTGACCCACCGGGCCGGTGGCCGCCAGCACCGCCGCCGTGCTCGACTGGAGCGGCAGATGCTGCCGGGCGGCCCAGACGGCGGCGGCCGCGGTGGTGTTGGCCCCCGAAGGATCGAGCATCACCGAGACGCGTAGCGGCCCGAAAAATGAGCGGCGCACCTCGCCGAGCACGGCCTCAGCCGCCGCCACGTCGGAACCACCGATAAAAATCGCCGTGGAACGCAGATCGGCCGGCCCGCGTGTAAAAATGGCCCCATGCACGCGATCGCGCACATTGCCCGGCGTGATGCTCCCTTGGCGCAGCAAGTGGTCGACGCCCGAGTCGATCGCCACCACGCTATCGAACACGCTGGGCTGCGCGTCGGTATCGAGCTGCACAAGGATCTTTGGTTTCACGGTTCGAGAAGCGGAATAGCTTCCGCTCTGCGCTAAAACCCGCGGAAGGGATGCTTGGCCGAGTCTTTGCCCGCGATCATTTCATCGGCGGTGGGCTTACCCTTCATGGCGTTGACAATGGCCTGCTTGGTGGCCTCGTAGTTGTAATCGTGGATCTTCTTGTCGTCCTGGGCAGCCGGGTGAATGAACACTCCGCAGACGATCACCAGGTCTTCGGCCTGCTTCTTGTCGAGCACGCCGGCGGCCACCGAGTCGGCCACCGCCTTGGCCACCGCCGCCTGAGCGGGCCCGAACATCTGCACCGCCTGCTTCATGCCTTTGATCGTCACTTTGGTGATGAGCACCGTGGCCGGCTTGACCGCCAAATTGGGCGTGAGCACCGCCAGCAGATTCGAGTGGCCCTCACTCTGGCGGGCCAGGGCGTTGGCAAAAGCGTGGCCCACCGGGCCGTCCTTGCTGCCGATCAGCAGGTCGATATGGGCGATTTCGTTGCCTTCGCCGACGAGGGCTTCACCAATAAACATAGACATCGGTCATGACTCCTGGTTGCTAAGTGGTCTGGAGAAATGGCAACCATATCACACGTGCGGCTAAATGCAATCGCCCCCAGGTGGCCCCATCGCGAAACGTCTGATCGGTTTTGACAATCAAACCTGGTAATACTCCGCTTGCAGTCTGTAGGGAACGGACTCCGTGCCGTTCCGCTGAGGGGCGGCGCAACGTCGCCCCGCCCGTCGGCGGATCGCGACGGAGGGGCAGAATGAAGCCGATTGGCAGTTCACGGAACGGCACGGAGTCCGTTCCCTACAG
>DASVHB010000297.1:0-3180 GCA_036379195.1 Pirellulales bacterium | reverse complement strand
CGCGGGTTCAGGCCATGAAAAAAGTTGCCTCGGGCGGTAATCTCGGCGAGCAACGCAGGCCAATCAGGCTCGTGCTCGGCGCGCAGCGCCGGCAGCGTATCTGACGAGACAAAATCGGTGACGAGCACTGCCCGACCACCTGGCGACAGCAACCGAGCCATCCGTTTTAGATGGTTCGAGCGCAAGGCTAACACGACTTCCAATAGCCGCGGGTGACTGGGACCAAGCGCCATCACGGCGCCATCGATCACCTGGCTGATGACACAGGTCGAAGCAACGACGTCGAACGGCCCAGGTAATTCCATCAGTTGCCCGGCTGCGCAGCGTTCGAGAATCTGGTCGATTTCGGCGTCGGTCGGCGCATCGCCGCGCGGCCGATGGCCCAAGTATTGCCAGCAACCCGTGAGGTCGATGCCGCCGTGCAGCCGAACGTTTTGACGCTGGCTGGCAGGCAGGCGATCGAGTCCGCGTGCCAGCGCGTCGGCGTCGATATCGACCAGGTGCGCTTGGCTAAAGGCGCCGGCGATCGCGGGCAAATCGAGATCATCGCCATTGCCCGCGCCGAGCACGCAAAGCTGATGGTTCGGCGATCGGGCGGCGGCCACAATTCGGGCCGTCGTTTCCGCCCGATGAACGGCGTAATCCGCCCAGGCATCGCGTCTGGCCGCGTTGCGGCGGAGTTGTTCGGCCACCAGCCAATTCATTTGTTATTCCCGAAAGTTCGTACCGTTTGTTGTAACGCGCGGGGCATGGGCTTTGCACCCCGCGCCGTCAAGCCACGCCGGGGCATCGCCAAGGCTTTGCCCCAACCACCAACCCCTAACCCCCAACCGCGGCGTGCTTTTCAAAAAAGGAGTAGCTATTATGAAACTGACCGGTTTTTCAGCCATCGAGTATGCCGAAAAAGAAGGCCTGAAGCTGCATAAAGCCGCCGATCGAATTGACGACGCGCAATGCGACCTGACCATTGCCGAAGCCGAGGCGATCGCGGCTGGCGACCCCGACCTGATCTGGCTCGAAGTGTCCGACGGCGAATACTACGGCGAGCCGCGAAACATGCAACCGGAGCGATGAATGCCGCTGACAGTTCGTGCGTGCGTCCTGCTGGGCGCCTGGTGGATGCTCTCGCCCGTGGCGCCAGCCGCTGAGCCCGTGCCGCTGATCTTCGACACCGATATCGGCAACGACATCGACGACGCCCTGGCGCTGGGCGTTATCCACGCGCTGGAGAGCCGCGGCGAGTGCCGGCTGCTGGCGGTCACCATCAACAAGGACGAGCCGCTCGGTGCGCCGTTTGTCGATCTGGTCAATACGTTTTATGGGCGTGGCGATATTCCGATCGGCGTGGTGCAGGGTGGCAAAACGCCTGAGCCGAGTCGCTTTGTCCATCAGGTGGCCGAAGCCAAGGACGGCGATGCCGTGCGCTATCCGCGCGACCTGCAAAGCGGCCGAGACGCGCCAGAGGCGGTACGACTGCTACGCAAGACGCTAGCCGGTCAGCCCGATAGCAGCGTGGTGCTGGTCGCCGTCGGTTTCTCGACCAACCTGGCGCGGCTTTTGGAAAGCCCCGCGGACGAGCAATGCAAGCTCACGGGCCTGGAATTGGTGGCGCGCAAATGCCGGTTGCTCTCGATGATGGCGGGCAATTTTCGAGCGAACGATCGCCGCCCCGAATACAACATCGTGACCGACGTGCCCGCCGCCAAGACCGTGTTTGCTCGCTGGCCGACGCCGATGGTCGCCAGCGGATTTGAAATCGGCGAAGTCGTGCTGTTTCCGGGCGCCAGCGTCGAAGCGGATTTTGGCTATGTAAAGCACCATCCGTTGGCCGAGGCCTACCGGGCGTACGCGCACATGCCCTACGATCGGCCCACCTGGGACCTCACCAGCGTGCTGTACGCGGTGCGGCCCGAGCGCGGGTATTTTGGCATTTCGGAAGCCGGGGTCATCGAGGTGGATGACCAAGGCGTGACAAGTTTCCGCCGGCAATCTGGCGGCAAGCATCGCTATCTGACGGTCGATGCGCCGCAAATCGAGCGGGTGCGTGAAGCGTTGGTGCAGTTGGCCAGCCAACCGCCGGTGCGCAGCCCCGATGCGCGTTGAAAGCCGCGCCTGCCCAATCGAACTGTAGAGACAATACCGGAGGAGGGACTTGAACCCTCACGACCTTGCGGTCACTGGATTTTGAATCCAGCGCGTCTGCCATTCCGCCACTCCGGCAAGCATACGATGCCCACTAGTTTGCGAAAGATCGCAACGATCGTCAACCGGCACTAAAAAGCGATGCGCCGCGCGGTGCAGGCGGCCTGGTATGTCATCTCCAGGTCGATCGGCAAGCCGACATCAGGCATGATCCAGAGCGGAAGCGTCGGCAGCGTTTGGCGGAGATTCAAGGTTTCGGCCCAGGCTTCGAGCGTCAGGCCCTCGCTGCCGGCAATTGTGCGGTAGGCCGCGGCGTAGAGATCATGGTTTCCCCGACCGGGCATCGCAACCGGTGCTTGCAGCAGTTGCAGCAATTCCGCGTGCAGGTTGCCGGCTCGCTCGGTCACCACATCCACCACCATGACGCTGACGCCGCTCTGCAAGTAACTCGCACATTTCACCGCGAACATCCGGCGATGGCTCGGCCGGTCTTTATTGGCAGGGCTGATCAACTCGATCGCAGCCACCAGCCGCGGGCCGCCTTCTTCGTGCAAAACCTGCACTTCGAACATGTCGGGAGCCTCAAAATCCAACAGGGCGGTAGCAGTCGGTTTGGGCGGCGCCCAAACGGCGGTGCCAGGCCCGGAAGCGGACAAAGGCCCTCCTTCGGCAAATGTGCCGACGTCGATTTCCACCTGCCCGCCCAACTTGACGCGAGCTTCCGCAACGAAACCTTCTGGCAGCAGCAATTGATTGAGGTGCTTTGCGATGGCCTCAGCCCAGGCGCCGTGAAAGCTGTCCCAGTGCCGACGCTGGCTGAGGGGTGGTCGGAAATGATCGAGCAGTGGCATTCTTAGATTATGGACCAGAACGATCGGCGCGGCAATCGCCGCCTCCATCAGCCGGCCTGCTTCGCCCAATCTTAGAGTGACCCCGCCCGGCTCGCGGAGATCAAACTAAAAGACCGCAGATTCAATCCAATTGCGCGATATTGCGCAGCGCGGCACTGAGTGCAAGGGAGGCGATCGCCAAAAGGCG
>DASVHB010000296.1:0-3806 GCA_036379195.1 Pirellulales bacterium | reverse complement strand
GCCGAGCGCACCATCTGTTGTTCGACGGTTGGAGCCTGGCGGTGCTCTTGCGCGAAGTGCTGGCAGACTATCAAGCACAGCACGCGGCACCCGCGGCGCTTGACCGAATGAGTGCCCGGCCGGCGCCCGGCTTTCGCAACTATGTCGAGTGGCTCCAACGGCAAGACGCCGCGGCGGCCGAGGCGTTTTGGCGCGAATCGCTCGCCGGGTGTTCGCCCACGCCGATCGGCCATCGTCTCGGTGACCAGGCGGAGGGTGGTGAAGGCGATCATCGGCGAACCGCTCGCATCGCCGCGGGCGCGGTCGGCGACCTCTTGGCATGGTCTCGTGGGCGACAGCTTACGCCCGGCACGCTGGTCCATGCCGCCTGGGCGCTTCTGCTGGCGCGCCGCGGCGGCTGCGACGATGTGGTGTTCGGCACCACCGTCTCCGGGCGGCCCGCCGATCTGCCCGAAGTCGAATCGATCGTCGGTCCGTTCATCAACAACGTGCCGCTACGAATCGCAATGAGCAGGGCGGTCCGTGCGGCCGACTGGCTCAAAGAGGTGCAGACGCGGCTGTCGGCCATCGCCGTATATCAGCATGTCTCGCTGAGCGATATCGAGCGCGTCGCGGGCCTGCCAGTCGGCGCGCGGCTGTTCGATAGCCTGGTGGTATTTGAAAACCATCCGCTGGCAAGCATCTCGCTTGACGGGCTGGCCGACTTTCATGTGCGCGACCTGTCGGTTTCGGCCACCACCACTTCGCCCCTGGCGCTCATCGCCGTGCCTGGCCGCGAGTGGTCGTTAGAGCTGCGCTGCGATCGCCAACGTTTCACCTCCGACGAGGCCGCGTCGCTGCTGGACGAATTGATCGAAGCATTGCTAATTTTTCCGCAATTCGCTGAAAGGCCCTTGGGCGAACTGCTGGCGCAGGGCAGTGACCGGCAGCGCCCGCGGTGGAACTTCGCGGCGCACGTATTGCCGCCAACGTCGAATGCCGCGGAACGCCACGGAGGGCGTTCCCTACAGAACTCGCCAAGCCAGGCGGCACCGCCTCTCTCCACGTCGCCCCAGTCGATTGAAGAAACGTTGACCGACCTCTGGTGCAGCCTGCTGGGCCGCGAGACCATTGGCCCGCGCGACAACTTTTTCGAGCTGGGCGGCAACTCGTTGCTGGCCGTGCGGCTGATGTCGGAGGTCGAACGGCTGTATGGTCGCAAGCTGCCGCTGGTCTGGCTGTTTCAGGAACCGACCATTCAGCGGCTGGCCGACGTGCTGCGCGCCGGCGACCAGCCGGCCCAGTGCCTGGTGCCCATTCGGGCGTTGACCGCCGATTCGCGCACGCCGCTGTTTTGCATTCACCCGGCGGGCGGCACGGTGTTTTGCTATCGCGAGCTGGCGCGGCACCTGCCCGACGACGTGCCCGTCTATGGCCTGCAGGCCCGTGGCATCGACGGCCGCGAGCCGCCCCGCGCACGGCTCGAAGACATGGCCGCTGATTACGCCGCCGAGATGCGAGCGGTGCAGCCGGCGGGGCCATATCAGATTCTCGGTTGGTCGTTAGGCGGGTTGATCGCTTTTGAGACCGCGCGTCAGCTTGCCGAGGCCGGCGAACAGGTCAGCCTGTTAGCGGTTATCGACGCCGGCATGGTCGGCCCCGATCAGCAATTCAGCGAAGACGACTTCCTGCCGATGCTGATGCAGCTTTTCCCCCACGAATACCGCCCGGCCTTGGAAGAGCTGCAAGGGCTATCGGCCGCTCAACAGCTCGATTTCTTTCGCGTCCGGGCAGAGCAGGCGCAGCTTGTCGGCGGCGGCGACAGCCCGATTCAAGATCAGCACGTCTTTCAGGTGTTTCAGGCGAACATGAGCGCGCTATTGGAGTATCGGCCCCGCGCCTATCCCGGCAAGGTGACGTTGTTTCGCGCCGCGCAGCTTGCCACGCCGCTGCACCGCCAGCCATCGCTGGGATGGTTGCCGTGGACCTTGGGCGGCGTCGAAGAGCATCCGCTGGAAGGCGAACACGTCAATCTTTTCCAGCCGCCGAATGTCGCTGGCTTGGCCGAACAATTAACGGCTCTCTTGGATGTTCACCAGTAGCATCGCTTACGCTTCATTCGTGGCGACGGCGGCCAACAATCGCTGTTGCGACGATTTTGAAACATTCACGGGTACGAAACGTGTCGCGGGGTATAGGTAATCTTCGCCGGAATCGTCAACGATCCGCAAATAATCTTCTCGCTCGGACCGCTCATCCGGCAGTATGCGGTAGATTTTACGAACCGTCAGATCATCGCATCCGTCGTTTGCCACACAGACGGCAAACTTGATTTTCTGTTCCATATCAGCCATAAGTCACCTCAAAATCCATTAGATGAAACTACCACCGGCCTCGTCAGTTTTCAAGAATCGCCTATGCCAGCCTGCCGCCTGTTGATCGACGAACCCGCCGACGGCGCGTGGAACATGGCCGTCGATGAGGTGCTGCTCGCGCGAGCGGCCGAGCAGGGCGACTGGACGTTGCGACTCTATGGGTGGCGAGAAGCGACCGTTTCGCTGGGCTACTTCCAGCAGCTTGCCGAGCGCGACGGCCATGCGCCGAGCCGGCAGTGTCCGCTCGTGCGACGAGCCAGCGGCGGCGGCGCGATCGTACACGATCGGGAAATCACTTATTCGTTGGCCGCGCCGCTGGGCCGCGCGCCCGACGCCAGCCGCCGACTGTATCGGCACATTCATGCGGCGCTGGTTGACGTACTGGCCCGCTTGGGGGTGCGCGCTCGCCTGTGCGAAGCGGCGCCGCGGCAGCCTGCTTCCGAGCCTTTTCTCTGCTTCCAGCGGCACACCGCCGGCGATGTGTTGCTCGGCGACGCAAAGATCGTGGGCAGCGCCCAACGTCGCCGCCTCGATGCCGTATTGCAACATGGCAGCCTGCTGCTCGGCCGCTCGCCCGCCGCGCCCGAGCTACCGGGCATCGAGTCGCTGACCGGTTTGGACCTGTCGATCGCCCAATGGAGCGCATTGCTGAGTGCGGCCGTGACCGCAGCCCTCCACCTGCGAGCGACGCCCGACACCCTTTCGCCAGCCGAGCGCGAACAGGCTGGTCGTCTCGCTAGGGACAAGTACGGCGGGGCCGGCTGGAATCACCGAAAATAAGCGGCGGTTACTTCTCGGTAATTTTCTTTGACGCCCTTGTCGCGGGGTGTTAGTCTGAGGCAAGTGATGAATAAAACCTGGGTTGGGCAAAAACCAGACCCATCCCTCACCATGAGGGTTGATTTTTCGACTTCTTTCTGGGACACTCGGCAATAGATGCAGCCTGGGCTGCATCGGATCCAGTGAACGGAACAGAGAAAGGCATCGACGAGCGTTCGCGGCGTCGCATTTCGTGCGACGGCGATGCCTGCTTACACTTTTCGATCGGTCGGGTTTGCCGTCGCGGGTCGCCGAACGGGAACATTTCATCGATACCCATACTTCCGTTCAAGGCCCCCGCAGCCGTTAAGCCGATGATGAATGTTGGGGCGGTGATACGATTATAGTAAGTTGTACCTGCGGGGCGTTTTGCCAATCGCCAGTAAAACCAGGAGCGACGTAAGTTCAAGCAGAGGGGATATTCCGCCAACCGGTCTTTTTTTTTCGATCCCCCATTGTTTCCGTGACCTCTGCGGGAGCCGCGTCGTATCTATGGAAGTCAAACTGAAGGTTCAAGTGGGCAAAAACGTGGGTCAGGAGCTAATGGTTCCTGGTCCGAAGTTCTTTATTGGCCGCGCTGAAGATTGCCAACTGCGCCCGCGCAGCGACTTAATCAGCCGCCATCATTGCGTG
>DASVHB010000295.1:0-5971 GCA_036379195.1 Pirellulales bacterium | reverse complement strand
TGTCATGATTTCACTATACCGCGTCAGCGGTTCGAAAGCGACCTTTTTTACTCGACGGCCTCACCCCAGACGTGGGCGAGCATGGGGACGACTTCCACCGCGGCGACCAAAACCAACGAGAGGGTTGCCGAACTTCAGCCTGTATCGTGGAGCGGAAGTTGGCCACCGCTTGAGCCGCTCGCACTGTGGCGCTAGAATGGCTCGTTTCACTCCCGGGGGTCATCGCCTAATGGAAAGAACGTTAATTCTACTCAAACCCGATTGCGTCGAGCGGCGGCTGGTGGGCCGCGTGCTCAGCCGCTTTGAAGACAAGGGGCTGAACGTGATCGCGATGAAAATGATTCGCATCACGCCCGAGTTGGCCAAGCGGCACTATGCCGAGCACCTGTCGAAGCCGTTTTACCCGAACCTAGAAAAGTTCATCACCGGCGGGCCGGTGGTGGCGGCCATCCTCGAAGGGCTCGAGGTGATTCGCGTGGTGCGCGAGATGCTCGGCGCCACCAGCGGGCTGAAGGCCGCCGCCGGCACCATCCGGGGCGATTACAGCTCCAGCCGCCAGATGAACCTGGTACACGCCTCCGACGGGCCGGACGCCGCCCGACGCGAGATTGAAATCTACTTTCAGCCGCATGAGATCTGCTCGTATCAGCCGACGCTGACGCCTTGGTTCCGCGCGTCGGACGAGACGTAGCCGGTATCATCGAAGCGGAATGTTCCGCTCGAACGGTGGTGGCTGGGACAGAGGCTTTGCCGATGCCCCCTGAAGCACAAGGCCCCGGCGCGCCATGGTCGCCTTTCGCTCCGCGAAAGGACCGCTACTTTCGCGGAGCGAAAGACGACTTTGGGACTTGCTCGATACTCGCGCAGGGCTGTTTCGGCGCACATTTTTTGCGCCGGGGCATCGCCCAGGCTCTGCCGCGGCCACCCCGTTGCGAACTCTCTCGCTCGTGCGCACAATGGCCTGCGACGGCAGGCACTCATCGGCTGCCGCAAAGAAGGTTTGTCTCACTGAGGAGTTTCAACCATGAAAACGCTTGCCAAGAAAAGCTGGTTCGGCGGTGTGTTGGCGGGGGCGGCGGTGGCCGTCGTCGCGTTGCTCGCCGCTGGCCCGTTCGCCGCACGTGCCGCCAAGCCCGAAGGACAAAAAATGATGCTCGCTCACAACGTCTTTTTCACGCTCAAAGAATCGAACGAGAAAAACCGCCGCAAGCTGGTCGATGCTTGCAACAAGTATCTATCGGATCATCCGGGCACGGTGTTCTACGCCGCCGGAACAGTCTCGGACCTCGACCGCGAGGTGAACGACCGCGACTTCGACGTCGGCCTGCACATTGTTTTCAAAGACCGCGCCGCGCACGATGTCTATCAAGATGCCGCCAAGCACCAGCAATTCATCGCCGAGAACAAAGACGGTTGGTCCAAGGTGCGCGTGTTCGACAGCGACGTATCGACCCCGGCCAAGTAACGTAAGCGAGCGGCGAAGTAACACAAAAGAGCAAAGTAATGGAAAAGAGCAAGAAGCAGTGCAGCGGAGTGAGTTCGCCGCTTTACTTCGAGAGTGCTGCCAGCTCGCGGTTGATCTGCGGCTTCAGTGTGCCGGGCGCTTGGCGCAGGGCCATTTTATAGAAGATACGAGCGACGCCCGGTTTGCCTTCGGCGGCGGCGTGGCGCGCGTGCTCCAGGTTCGCCAGCGATTCCGATTCGCCCGCGGCGACTTCGGCGGCGCGCAACCGCCGCGCCTCGGCCACGCTGCGCACCGGCGCGCGCTCGGCGGAGCCAGCTCCGAAGGTCTTTTTTCGTTGATCGGGCACGCTTCCGCGGCGAGGATGGCTCGCCCGAGAAACGCCCCTCTGGGAACGGGCCCCGTAGGAACTGGCCCGCTCAAGCGTCGCCCGGTCCAGCGCCTCGAAATCGTGAATCGACGCCCGCACCGAAACACTGCTGGAGCTGAGGCTGCGGCCAAAGGCGCGGTTCGGCGGTCCCAGGGCTGGGCCAAACGCCGTCGAACCAGTGCTCGATCTGCCGATGCCGCCCAGGCTTGCCGTACCGCGGTCGGGCACCGAAACCGTCGTATCGACGGTAAAGAACGAGAACGACGGCAGTTGCACCACCGAAGGCGCCTGCGCCGAGGCACCGTCGGCGGAGAACACGCCGATGACCCATGCCAGCAAGATACCGCGAACTCGCATGAATGTTGTCCTCCCGACAACTAACCAAGCGAATTGTAGGGCGCAGGCAGCCGTGAAGGCAAGCCAGCCTAGACGGCCGGGTATGGCCGTTTTAACATGATGATCTTCCGACAAGCCAACGAGCTACTACTTACCGAGAGGATTGCTGCCATGACGCTACGACTCTTGCTGACCGCTACCTGCGTGCTGGGACTGGCCCTGCGGGCGCCCGCCGCCGACGAGGGCGATTCGATTCCGGGCATCGGACCCAAGGGCAAGGTGACCAAGGTTCATGGAGGTTTCGAATTCACCGAAGGCCCGGCCGCCGACAAAAACGGCGTCATTTACTTCAGCGACATTCCGGCGTCGAAGGTTTATCGACTCGAAGCCGACGACAAGGTCTCGGTTTTCCGCCATCCGTCGAACCACACCAACGGCAGCATGTTCAACGCCGAAGGCGAGCTGGTGAGCTGCGAGATGGACGGGCAAGTGGTCGCTGTTTCGGCCGATGGCCAAAAAGTGCGTCCGCTGGCGGCTATGTATGAAGGCAAGCGGTTCAATGCGCCGAACGACCTGGTGGTCGATCGCGCCGATGGCGTGTACTTTACCGATCCCCACTTCCTGGCGCCCGAGCCGTTGCCGCAAGGGGTGACCGCGGTTTACTACGTCGGCGGCGGCGGGCTGGTGAAGCGGCTCATCGACGATCTGAAGGCGCCCAACGGCGTCATTCTGTCGGTCGACGAAAAGACGCTGTACGTGGTGCCGAGCATGCAGGCCGAGGTGATGGCCTACCCGGTCGAAGCGCCCGGCAAACTCGGCAAGGCCAAGGTCTTCTGCCGGCTCAAACAACCCGAAGGCCAACAGAATCGCGGCGGCGACGGCTTGACGATCGACAGCAAGGGCAATCTCTACATTACCACGAACTTGGGTTTGCAAGTGATCGACCGGGAGGGCAAGCACCTGGGCATCATCGAGGTGCCCGAACCGCCGGCCAACGTCACCTTCGGCGGCAAAGATTTTAAGACACTATATATTACCGCCCGCACGTCGCTGTACCGGGCCGAGATGGAAGTGAAAGGCCATCGCTAAGGAACGAACGATGAAAGCCATCGCGCTGGCGGCGCCGAAACAGTTTGAACGGCTGGACATTCCCGACCCCGACAAGCCTGGTCCGGGCGAGGCGCTGGTGCGCGTCCATAACGTCGGCGTGTGCGGCACCGACATCAGCGGTTACCTGGGCAAAATGCCCTTTTTCAGCTACCCGCGCATCCCCGGCCACGAGCTGGGCGTCGAGGTGCTCGAAGTGGGTTCCGGCGTCGAAAACGTCGTGCCCGGCGACCGCTGCTCGATCGAGCCGTATCTGAACTGCCAACAGTGCTATGCCTGCCGCCGCGGCCACACCAACTGCTGCGAGACCAATCAAACGCTGGGCGTGCATTGCGACGGCGGGCTGCGGCCGCGGTTTTTGATTCCCGCCCGCAAGTTGCACGTCTCGCGCAAGCTGAGCTTCGAGCAACTCGCCCTGGTCGAGACGTTGGCCATTGGCTGCCACGCCGTCGACCGTTCGGGGCTGAAGCAGGGCGAATCGTGCCTGATTATCGGCGCCGGGCCGATCGGGCTGTCGACGCTTGAGTTCGCCAAGCTCACCGGCGCCAAGATCATCATGCTCGATATGAACGAGCAGCGGCTGGCGTTCTGCCGTCGCGTGATGGGCGTTCAACATACTTTGCAACCCTCCGATAAGCTCGAAGCCGAGCTGCGCGAGCTGACCGAAGGCCACTTGCCCGACGTGGTGATCGACGCCACCGGCAATAGCGGCTCGATGTCGGCGGCGTTTGCGTTAACCACGCACGCCGGTCGGCTGGTGTACGTGGGCATCACCACCGACGAGGTGCGGTTCCGTCATGCCGTGTTTCACAAATCCGAAGGCACGCTGCTCTGTTCGCGCAACGCGGTGCCGCGCGATTTCGCCCGCATCATTCGGCTGATCGAAGACGGTCATCTCGACACAGGACCGTGGATCACGCACCGCACGGCGTTTGATGAATTGATCGAGGTGTTTCCGTCGTTCACCCGTCCCGAGACGGGCGTGATTAAGGCGGTGGTCGAAGTGGGCGCTTAGAACGGTGTGCATCCTGTTTGGATTGGCGACTTTCGCTGGAGCGAAACTACGTTTCTTTCGCGGAGCGAAAGACGACAATGGAAAGTCTTCAGATGTTGCGACTTGCGAAATACTCATTCGGCGTAGGCGATCGTTTTGCCCACCAGGCCGAAGCTCAACTGCGCGCCGTGATGCTGGCCGCCGAAGCGGGCGCCGAGGTGGCGCCGGTCTGGAACAAATCGCACCGAGAGCATCTCATGGTTGGCTCGCAGCCCGACAGCGTGCGCGCCGCGGCCGACGCCGCCGTGCGGGCGCTCGGCTGGCGAAAGCCTTATCATGTCGATGCCGACCACATCCGGTTGGAAACCGTGGACGGCTTCCTCGCTTCAAGCGATTTCTACACCATCGACGTGGCCGATTCGATTGGCCGCCCCGCCGCGGCCGCCGACACCGCTGAGTTTGTGAAGCGCCATACGGAACTCGTCGGGCATTTGGAGATTCCCGGCATCGACCGGCCCTTCGCTTGCACGCGCGAACAAATCGAAACGATCGCCGGCAAATACTTGCAAGCGGTGCGCGAGGCCGGCGCGATCTATCGACACATCGCCCAAGCGAAGGGTGCGGGCACGTTCATTACCGAAGTTTCGATGGACGAAACCGATCGCCCGCAAACGCCGCCCGAGTTGCTCGTCATTCTGGCGCTGCTGGCCGATGAGCGGGTGCCGTTGCAAACGATCGCTCCCAAGTTCACCGGACGCTTTAACAAGGGCGTCGATTATGTGGGCGACGTCCGGCAGTTTGAACAAGAGTTTCGGCAAGACCTGGCGGTCATCGCGTTTGCGATCGGAAAGTATGGCCTGCCCGATAACTTGAAGCTGAGCGTGCATTCGGGCAGCGACAAGTTTTCGCTCTATGCGCCGATTCGCCGTGCCCTGGCCGAGACGGGGGCGGGCGTGCATCTGAAGACCGCAGGCACCACTTGGCTCGAAGAGCTGATCGGCCTGGCCGAGGCGGGCGGCGAGGGCCTGGCGGCGGCGCGGGAGATTTACGCCAAAGCGCTCGAAAAACGCGAGGCACTGTGCGAACCCTATGCGGCGGTCATCGACATCGACCCCGCTCGGCTGCCGGCGGCCGATGAGGTGCGCGGCTGGTCGTCGCAGCAGTTCGTCGACGCCCTGCGCCACGATCCGACTTGTCCGCAGTTCAATCCGCATCTGCGCCAGCTTCTGCACGTCGGCTACAAGATCGCGGCGCAAATGGGCGAGCGCTACCGCATGCTGTTGCGCGACTGCCAGCCGACGATTGCCAAGAACGTGACCGAGAACCTTTACCAGCGGCACCTGAAACCATTGTTGATTGGCCAATGACGTTGGGTTGGTTATCATATCCGAGGTCTGTAGGGAATGGACTCCGCGCCGTTCCGTGAACCGCCATTCGACGTTAGCTCTGCTTGAGGTGGCTGGGGCAGAGGCTTGCCGATGCCCCGGCTCGGACCGACCGGGGCATCACTTAGGCTCTGCCCCAGCCACCGGCGCTGACATTGAACAGACCGTAGCGTGAGCGCTGTCCATTAACCATTCAATGGCGGGCAATGTCCGGCCTATCGGCTCTTGAACCCATGATCCGTTCCTGCGTTACTGTGAGCCTGGTGAGCGAAGCCCGCGGCGGGCCGTTCGTGTTTTGGGATGGCTTGCCGGCGGCC
>DASVHB010000294.1:0-13275 GCA_036379195.1 Pirellulales bacterium | reverse complement strand
GTCCCCGAGGTGCTGCCCGTCCCCGAGGTGCTGCCCGTCCCCGAAGTGCTCCCGGTCCCCGAGGTGCTGCCCGTCCCGGAAGTGCTCCCGGTCCCCGAAGTGCTCCCGGTCCCCGAGGTGCTGCCCGTCCCGGAAGTGCTCCCGGTCCCCGAAGTGCTCCCGGTCCCCGAAGTGCTGCCGGTCCCCGAAGTGCTGCCCGTCCCCGAGGTGCTGCCCGTCCCCGAAGTGCTGCCCGTCCTCGAAGTGCTGCCCGTCCCCGAAGTGCTGCCCGTCCCCGAAGTGCTGCCCGTCCCCGAAGTGCTCCCGGTCCCCGAAGTGCTGCCGGTCCCCGAAGTGCTGCCGGTCCCCGAAGTGCTGCCCGTCCCCGAGCTCGACCCACTGCTGGTTCCCGAGCTCGTTCCGCTGTAGCTGCCCGAATAGGACCCACTGTAGCTACCTGAATAGGATCCGGTTGCCGACCCGGTGCTTGTCCCGCTACTGGTTCCGGATCCCGTGCCCGAATTACTTCCCGACGTTGACCCGCTGCTGCTTCCCGAGCTCGTCCCGCTGCTGGTTCCTGTCGCCGATCCGGTTCCTGTCACCGATCCGGTTCCCGTCCCGGTGTAACTTCCGGACCCTGTACCGCTACCATCCATGGGGGTAAATGCCACTCCACTCGATGTGCCGGTGCCTTGCACCGCAGGGTTGGCGACGTCGGTCGATGTCGTCGACGACGAAAGATCATTGGCGGGCATTAGGGGCGCCAATCGCCCTACGTGGCTGCGATCATCGCCGCCGGGTTGGGTCGCCAAGGGGTCTGACGATAATAGCGCCCGCGCCTCGAGCTGCTGATATCGAACACCGTGATAGGGCCGCCAGGGAAATTTCCGGTATCGCGCCGGCTCAGTCACTGGCTTTGCAGTTCCTCGGCGTCGTGGTACGTAGAAATGTGTTACCGCCCGCCAATAGGCCGACCGCGCGCAAGTAAACCAAGTATTGAGGCGCTGCCAACTCCGCTTTGGCAAGAACATTTCGCTCCCTCCTTTGGACGACTACTGCGCGCGAGAATGCGTTAAGGGTGCCGCAGTCGCGAAGGTTGCGACGGCGACGGCGTCGCGTATAGTAAGCTGGAATCTTAATGAATGCCAGCAAAAAGTCTTCATGGCGAGCCATTTTGCCGTGGTGGAAGGCATGGCGTGCGCAATGGGCCCTGATATGTTCCTCACCGGTCGCGCGGTTTCGCCCGGCGCTTGATGAGCGACAATTCTGAGATGATCCTGCCCAATACCGTGTGTGGCTTCAGCGAATAGAGCATTTGGCACCCCTGGTCGCATGCCGAGCGGAACGGCGAAGCAAAATGGCACCCACTGCAGTTTGGCTCTTCGTCGCTCGAAAGCGCGGTCACCTCGGGAACATGGCCGAAGACGCATTCCGGGCGCGTGGGACCGCTCAGCACAACGGTGGGAGTTCCGATTGTGGCTGCGAGATGTGCTGGCCCGCTGTCTTCTCCGATGACCATCGCCGAGACCGCCATCAATGCGGCGACTTTGGTGAGCGGGAACCCCCAAAACGAGCGCGGCGTATTGGCGAACCGCGAATCTTCGCGGCCGAGAAACACGGCGGTGCGCACATTGCGCTCATTAAGTCCCCAGGCCAGATCAACCCAGTAGCATGCCGGCCATTCTCTTGGCGTCCAGTGCGTCTGCGGAAAGAGAAGGACAAGATCGTCGCCACCAAGGTCCTGCTTGGTGGCGGTTGCCCATTCGACGTCGTCCGGCGGCAAGTGCACCTTCGGCCTCCGAACAGTGGCAGGAATGCCCAAAAGATCGCAGATATAATCGACCCTTCTCTTCCTACCGCGATCCTGGAGCTCGTTTTGATACGCCTGATATACGCAAATTCCTCCGCTTTGCGGGTTGTCGGTCACTTCCTGACCAAGTAGCTCGAGTACGGTGTACTTCATGCCCCGCGGCGCGCGGAAGGTAATCGGGTCCGTCGCCCCACTCGTTGCCTCCGCGATCCAGGCGAGACAAGTAAGATCCCCAATCCCGTAATATTGATCGAATTCGACGTTGATTCGAGGCATTCGTCTGAATCTAGCTGCATTTCAGCGGCTCGGACAGGCGCCTCCGCGCAGTTTCGCGGAATTGATTGCTCCCGCGGAAGGCCTAGACGCATATCCCGTCCGCGCTACTGCGGCCACTATGGCGTCGGCGCCACGCCCCGAAAACCTATGAAGCCACTTTGGTGGGACAATGCGGAGAGGGCGTGGGGCGGGCGTTCATCAATGCCTAAGGCCGTCGCCCCCTCTCCTGGAGGGAGAAGAGTTTAGCTTTCCTTTGGAGAGGCCAGCTACGAATCCTAAATGCCGAATCCCCGAAGCGCTCCCGCCAGTTTGCCTCGCCGCGCCAAATTGCCAAACGGCAAGGCCGTGATCGCCTGGGCGATGGTGGGCATTGCATAAGTCAACGCTGATGTTTCTCAGCGTCATCGCAAAGCATTGCACACGAAGACATAGGGCTGCACGAGTGAGCCATAGGGGCCTTGTGCTTCGCAAGCAAATCGCGCGTGGCCCGACGAAACTCGGACCAGGCCGTAACCGGGGTCGTCTGCGCGGCCGGCGTGCGCCTTCAATGCGCCGCTCGCTTGCTTCTTTACCACCCACCCAGCGAATCCATGCCCAGCCGCATTTTCAGCTCCTCGAACCGCTCGGCGTACTCGTCGCTCGACGAGTGCACATGCTCGGCCTCGGTGATGAACTTCATCTGGTCATCGCACGGCACCTGGCGATCGCGGAAGATGTTTTCATACTCTTCCAAATGTTCGCCGTAGACAATCAGCAGCTTGTGCTCGTCGAACTGCACCTCCTGCGGAATCGACGGGTTGAGCACCGCGATTCCGGTGCAGCCGTCGTTGAGCAGCAGATCTTCAAAATCCCAGAGGATGCTTTTGAGCACCGGCATGTCGATGTGCTCGCGATAGAGGTCGACATGCCCGCGGTTCTCGCGGTTGTGGCTGGTTTCGAGCACCACGTCGACCTCGAAGCCCAGCGGATCGAGCAGGTCCATGAAGACTTCAAACAGGTGCTGATTGGACGCGGCGCCCATCAGCACGGGCACGGTGGTGCGCGATTCTTCATCGTGATAAGCGTCGTGGCGGTAGCCCTGGCAGGGCACCACCTGCAAATCGTACGAGGGGCGAATGGCATCGGTCAGCAGAAAGTCGCCATAGCGCACCACCCCCAGGTGGGCCTCCAGCTCTTCTTCGCTGAGTCGCTCGAAGCTGCTGGTGCCGACGGGTGCCGCGCCGTCGCGGAAGACGTTCCGAAAAAACTTCTTCAAAAAACCCATGATCGAAGCTTGCCTGGTTCTCGTATCCTGCCCCTGCGGGCCGCCGGCTTGCGCCGCCTTCAGTTTCTACGTTAGGTCACAAAAACGAAAGGTTCGAGCAGACGCCACGGCCCGTCGCGCAGTTCCTCTCAACCGACACAGACGGAATAAGCTGCCCCTCGCCGTGTTCATCATGAGCGCGGGCGAGTTTCCGCGTTTGGCGGCTTCATGCCGCGAGCAAAGACGCCAAAGGGCGTCAGCACTACTCTAGCATTCGCCGGTCGGCGAAGCGGCGATGACAGCCGGAATTCAGCCTCGCTGCTGCTGCCCGAGCGGGAAAGTCTGGCGATTAGCCGGAATCGGCGAGCGCATCGTCCGGTGCATCCGTTGGGCGCGTCGCGATCGGCAAGTGTTGACAAAAAAAGACGAGCCCGAGCGTGCTGGCGCCCGGCGGCCTTGGCGTGGGAGAGACTCCGTTGCCAGGCTCATTACGCCAGCGAGGCTACGGGAGTTCATTGCCGGAAAAACCGGCCCTAGAATGCGTGCGCGATGTCGTGCGAGTCCATCACCCCAAGTTCGTCATAGACGCTCTCGATGGTGTGGGCATCGACCAGCGGCAATCCGCCCGCCGCCGCCGCCAACAAGCCGAGCTCGGCCAGCAATCCAACACGCCGGGCAATGCCTTGCGAAAGCTCGTGCAGGCGGACCATGGCGTCGTTGCCAAAGGCCGGCGCCGTGCGACCGGCCCGCTCCAACGAGCGGCAAAGGTATTGTTCGGTGTCGACCAGGTCCCACGCCGGTAAGTCGATGCGCAGCTCGGCCAGGTCGGTCAGCTTCCGCCCCAAAAAACTCAGCCGGTCGGTGGCCGCGGCCAGCACCACCGTCAACGGCGTGCCGGCTGAAGGCTCGCAATGTACCAGCCGCAAGACTTGCGCGAGTACGTCGGGGGTGGCATCGTCCGAGTCGTCGAACAAGGCGACGGTGGGCAAATGCTGCCAGCGGTTTTCGATAAGCCGATCTCCGAGCAGCCGCCACAGCTCGCAGGAGGGCGCGGCGCGGTCGGGATTCAGGCCCCAGCCCGCCGCAGTGTGCCAGAGCGCCTCCTGGGGTTCGCGGCCCAGCAGATTGACCTGGGCCACCTGGCAGCCGGCGTTGCGAAGCTGCGAAGCGAACACCTCGAGCGTGAGCGATTTGCCGCTGCCCGATCGTCCGAGCAGCAGGCCGAGCCGATGCCGCGAATCGACCAAGTATTGAAGCCGGGCGAGGGCTTCGTCGTGGACGGCGGTGGGTAAGTAGTGGGCCGCGCCGGCCTGGCGGAAGGGCGGCTCGCGCAATTCCCAATAGTCTTGGTACATGGTAAGGGCGCCCCGGTTGATACTCTTTCTGCAATCGGTACGATGCGCCGGCTGACTTGAACTCAACTTGCCGTCGCCGCTCGCGGCAGGCTATGCCGCAGGCCAAATCGTGGCCAGCCACCTGCCCGAGGCGGCAAGCGGATTAGAATAGGTAAGCTCGCGGTGGTAGACTCAAGACGCGAATTGCATGATCCGAGCAAAACAGCCTTTTCTTAGAACACCGATGACACACCTTCTGGCCTTCGCCCGCGCGTGGGCGCTCCTGGCGATTTTGACCCATGCCTCTGCCTGCGCCATGGCCGATCCGCAGCGTCCTCCGGCCATCGCTTGCGAAGATGTGCCCGACATGCCGCCGAAGCTGGTCCACCGGCTGTTGCAATACCAGAACATGCGCGCGGCCCAGTTCCTGGGCTGGTCGCCCGACGGCGGGGGCCTGCTGGTGCAAACGCGGTTTGGCAACTCGGCGCAGCTTCATCGAGTGTATGAACCGGGCGGGCGGCGCGAGCAACTCACGTTTTTCGAGGAACCTGCCGGCGGGCGGTTCGTTCCCGAGGCCCGCGATGGCGCGGTGCTGGTGACGATGAGTCAAGGCGGCAACGAAAACCAGCAGGTCTATCTGCTCGATCGCGTGGCCTATCGAACGACGCTGCTGACTGACGGCCAATCGCGCAATCTGCTGGGACCGCTGCGGCACGATGGACAGCAAATGGTGGTGCTGAGCAACCGCCGCAATGGCCGCGATACCGATCTCTATCTGGCCGACACGCGCCAGGCCGCCGGCGAGTCGCTGCTGATGCAGACCGACGGCGAGTTTTGGACCGCGGCCGATTGGTCGCTTGATGGCAAGCAGTTGCTGCTCTCGCGATATGTTTCGATCAACGAGTCGTATCCCGCCCTGTTCGATATCGCTCGGCGCCGGCGCCGGCCGCTGCCTTTGCCCGGCGAGGGCGCGGCGGCGGTGGGCGACATGGCATTCACACCCGACGGCCGCCAGGCTTACGTGACGACCGATGCACGTGGCGAGTTTCTGGAGTTGGGCCGGCTCGATCTCGAAACGCTCAAGTATGACTGGCCGACGGGCGATCTGCGGTGGGACGTGCGCGATGTGGAGGTGGATCGCAACAGCGGGCGAGTGGCCCTGACGGTCAACGCCGATGGCGCTAGCTTGCTCTATCTATTCGACGGCGAGCAAGTGAAGCCGCTCGAAGTGCCGCTGGCCGTCGTGAGCGATCTGGAGTTCTCGCCCGACGGCGAGCAGTTGGGCTTCACGCTGGCCCGGCCCGATGCTCCGCCCGACGCTTATTCGATCCGCCTGGCGGACGGCGGGTTGGTTCGTTGGACCTTCAGCGAGACGGGCGGGCTCGATCCGGCAAAGTTTGTGCGGCCCAAACAGGTTCAGGTGCCGTCGTTTGATGGCCGTCAGGTGCCGGCCTATTACTTCCGCCCGGCGACCGCGACAAAAGAACAGCCTGCCGCGGTGCTGATCAGCATTCACGGCGGCCCGGAGTCGCAGTTTCGCCCGATTTTTTCGGGCGTCACGCAGTTTGAAGTGAACGAACTGGGCCTGGCGGTGATTGCGCCCAACGTGCGCGGCTCGGCCGGCTATGGCAAGACGTATCTCAAGCTCGACAACGGCCCGAAGCGCGAAGACAGCGTGCGCGATATCGGCGCCGTGCTCGACTGGGTGGCCCAGCAGCCCGAGCTGGACGCCAGCCGAGTGGCGGTGATTGGCGGCTCGTATGGCGGGTTCATGGTGCTCAGTTCGTTGGTCCATTTTCCCGACCGCATCAAGGCTGGCATCGACATCGTCGGCGTGGCCAACTTCATCACCTTTCTCGAACACACCAGCCCCTACCGGCAAGACCTGCGGCGGGCCGAGTATGGCGACGAGCGCGACCCAGAAACGCGGGCGTTCTTCGAGCGAATCAATCCCACCGCGGCCGCCGAGCGGATTCGCTCGGCGCTGTTGGTGGCGCACGGCAAGAACGACCCGCGCGTGCCGTTTTCGGAAGCGCAGCAGATTGCCGACCGAGTGCGCGCGATGGGCAGACCCGTGTGGACGATCTATGCCGACAACGAAGGGCACGGTTTTGCCAAAAAAGACAACCGCGATTATCTGACGGCAGTCGAAATGATGTTTTTGCAAAAGCATTTGGAACTCAAGTAAAAACACCGGGCGACCATGACGCAATCGACCAAAAGGTTTGCCTGGCGGAGCATCGCCGCGGCAATGCTATCCATCGTGGCTCTCGCAGCCGGCGCCGCCGAGCCGGTGCCTGTCGCGGTGCGCCTACAGCAGACCGCCGCCGGGCATCACTTGCTCCGCGATGGCATGCCTTACTTTATCCGCGGTGTCGGCGGCGATGGCCCGCTCGCGTTACTCGCGCAATTGGGCGGCAACTCCGTTCGCACCTGGGGCGCTGAGAAGCTCGATGCGAAGCTCGACGAAGCACATCGCTTCGGGCTGACCGTGGCGGTGGGCATCTGGCTGGGGCATGAGCGGCATGGCTTCGACTACAACAACGCCGATCAGGTGGCCAAACAGATGGAACAGGTGCGCCAGACCGTCGAGCGTTACAAAAACCATCCCGCCGTGCTGGTGTGGGGCCTTGGCAATGAAATGGAGGGCTACGAGCGCGGCGACAACGCAGCCGTTTGGCTGGCGGTCAACCAGCTTGCGGCGTTGGTAAAGCAGCTCGATCCGAATCATCCCACGATGACCGTGATCGCCGAAATCGGCGGCGACCGCGTAAAAAACGTACACCGGCTCTGCCCCGACATCGATGTCGTGGGCATCAACAGCTACGGGGGCGCGGCTTCGCTGCCCCAGCGTTACGCCGAGGCGGGCGGCACCAAGCCTTATATCATTACCGAGTTTGGGCCGCCGGGCGTCTGGGAATCGCCGAAGAATGCTTGGGGCGCGGCGCCCGAGCCGACCAGCACCGACAAAGCGTTGTTCTACCGCAAAGCGTACGAGAAAGCGGTTGCCTCTCAGCCCGGCAAGTGCCTCGGCTCTTACGCCTTTCTCTGGGGCCACAAGCAAGAGGCGACGGCCACCTGGTTTGGCATGTTGCTGCCCGACGGCAGCCGGCTGGCAGCCGCCGACACCATGAGCGAGCTTTGGTCGGGCAAACCGCCGGCCAATCGCTGTCCGGCCATCGACGGGCTGACCTGGGACGGGCCCGACGAACTTGAGCCGCGAGCGACGGGGCGTGCGAGGTTGCAGACGTCGGATGCCGAAGGCGACCGGCTGAAAGTGCGGTGGGCGCTAAGTGCCGAGGCCGAGGCGTTGGGCACGGGCGGCGATGCTGAACCAACGCTCGAGACCTTTGCAGATGCGATTGTCGCCGCCGACAACGAACACGCCGAAGTGCGCTTGCCCGCCGCCGCGGGCGGCTATCGTTTGTTCGCGTATGTCTACGACGGTCAGGGAGGCGCGGCGGTCGCCAATTTGCCGCTGTTGGTCAAGGGCCAGCCGGTGGCCAAGCCCGCCCGTCAGGCGGAACTGCCGCTGGTCGTCTATGACGAAACCGATCGCGAGCGTCCGGCCTATGTTCCTACCGGCTGGATGGGCGACACCCGACAAATCGCTCTTTCGCCCGACTGCTCAGAGCAGCCGCACGGCGGGCGGACGTGCCTGCGTGCCGAATTCAAGGCACCAGACGGCTGGGGTGGCGTGGTCTGGCAGCATCCGGGTAACAACTGGGGCGAGCGGCCCGGTGGCTGGAATCTGACGGGTGCGAAGCGATTGAGCTTCTGGGCCCGCGGCCGGCTCGGCGACGAGGTAGTCACCTTTCAGTTTGGCCTGCTCGGCGCCGACAAGCGTTTCCGCGACAGCGGCAAGGGCGAACTTCAACACGCGCGGCTCACGACCGACTGGCGCCACTTTACGATCGATGTGAGCAACTGCGATTTATCGCGAATCATCACAGGTTTTGCCTGGACGGTCGCCGGCCAGGGCAAACCCGTCGTCTTTTATATCGATGACGTGCGCTTCGAATAGCAGCGGGAATTTGGGGCGGTCGTCGAGGAAAGCCAACGCCCTTGTCGAGGGATGTCGAGAGGGCTATTGAATGGCAGTTCGCGCGGTTATCATAGCGGTCATCGTTTTCGCGTTTCCGCGTCCCATCGTTTCGAGGAATACGTCATGTCTACCTCTATAGATGCACCCGGCAAGCCCAAAAACCCGCAATCGGTCCCTGCCTGGATGACCGCTGGAATACTTGGGGTTGTGCTAGGGGGCGGCGCCACGTTTCTTAGCATGCATTTCTTTCTCTATCCGCCCACACCGACCTTTGTGATGGCCGGGCCGCCTCCGGGCATGGGCGGGCCGCCACGGGGAATGGGCGGGCCGCCTCCGGGAATGGGCGGGCCGCCTCCGGGAATGGACGGCACGCCCGAAGGAATGGGCGGTATGATGACCGGAGGCCCTGGCGGCAGTGGTGGGGCCCGAGCCAAACGCGATCTCACGTCGCTCGTTGGTAAGCTCGATCTGCTCAGCCAGGGCGTGCGAGTGGACCTCACGCCGGAGCAGGCCAGCGAACTCAGCGAAAAACTCGCCACGCTGGAAACCGCCGAGAAGATGACCTCGGACGAGGCCCAGGAGAATCTGGAAGCGATCGAAGCCAGCCTGACCGACGAGCAGAAAGCGGCCATGGCCTCGATTGACCTGCCTCGGCCGGCGCGTTCGGCGGGCGGCGGTGCACCGATGGGAATGGGCGGGCCTCCGGGCGACGGCCAGCCTGACGACGAAAACCCGTTTCGGCAAGAAACCAACCAACATCGACTGACCGACCTGTTGACGCGGCTCAAGGGTTCCGCGCCCGAGCAAGCGCCGGCGGACGCGCAGTAGGATGCGTCACCGGTCATCAAACCGGGGACGCCCATACCTACCAACCGGCGTGCCAACCGATTACAATACATCGGTTATGACTCGCCGCCCTATTTGCATCGGTTTTGCCACGGTCGCCGCGCTGGTGTTGCTGCGCGTGACGATCGGTTGGCATTTTCTTTATCAAGGCGTCGCCAAGCTGGAAGACCCCGACTTTTCGTCGGCGGCCTTTCTAGGGCAAGCCAAAGGCCCACTGGGCGATGAATATCGTTCGCTGGTCGACGATTGGGACGGTCGCCGTTCGCTCTCCGCCGATCATCGCCAGACGTTCATCGCCCGCATCGACGATTATCTGAAGCGGTTCGATGAAATCTATCGGCCCAGCCCCGAGCAGACCGCCGCAGGCCAGCAAATGGCCGCTGTGCGAAAAGCTCAGACTCAAGACCTGCTGGACGAGAACGAGACCGACTTTGATAATTACCTGCACGAGCTGGACCGGCTCGATCAGGCCAAGCAGTCGCCCTCGCGCTGGACCCCCTACCAGCAAAAACGCATCTGGGACAAACAAACCGAGCTGCAAGGGCAGCTTAAAGCCTGGCGGAGCGAGCTGGACGGCATCTACGACCAGTTCAGGCAAGACCTTGATGATCTGCTCGATGGCGATCAACGGGCGCGCATCGGCGATCGCGATGCCGCGCTCGAACGCGCCGCCAGCCGCATTGCCCAAGTCGATCGCTGCGTCAGCTATGGAGTGACGGCCATCGGCCTGCTGATGTTGGTAGGGCTGTTTACCCGGCTGGCCAGCTTTGCCGGAGCGTTGTTTCTGCTATCGATTGTGTTGGCCCAGCCCGACTGGCCGGGGCTTTATCCGCCGCCGCATCCGGCGGTGGGTCGGTCGCTGCTGATCAACAAAGAATTCGTCGAAATGATGGCTCTGTTCGCCCTGGCCACGACGCACGTCGGGCGGTGGGGCGGCCTCGACTTCTTCGTTCATTACCTGTTTGTTCGGCCGTTGTTCGGCAAGAGAGAAAGCACATGATGGAGTTGACTCCCGAAGAAAAAGCCGTTGGCAAATCGAATTTTCAAGCGGCCATCGGCGACTCGCTCACGCGGCGTGAATTCTTAGAACGTTCGCTTGCCGCCGGCGTGGTGTCGGGCGCGGGCCTGGGCGCCTTTTACTACGGATACGAAAAGGTCAAAGATCCGCTGCGCGTCGGCTTCATCGGCACCGGCGACGAGGGAAGCGTGCTGCTGGGCGCTCACACGCCCGACTACATGCAGGTGGTGGCGATCGCCGACATCCGGCCCTACAACATCCACCGGGCCTTTCATGGCGATCCGCTGGCCCTTGGCCCGCGGCCCGGCCTGATGTCCAAATATGGCTGGAAGAGCGAAGACGAAGCCCGCAAGCACGTCAAGGTTTACGACCAGGACTACAAAGAACTGCTCAAAGACCCCGATATCGAGGCCGTGGTGATTGCCCTGCCGCTGCACTTGCACGATGTGGTGGCCATCGAGGCCATGCAGGCCGGCAAGCACGTGCTCACCGAAAAGCTGATGGGCTACAGTGTGGCCCGCTGCAAGAACATGGCCCGCGTCGCCAACAAGCTGCAAAAGCACCTGGCCACCGGTCATCAGCGGCACTACAGCGTGCTGTATGACAACGCGGTCGATATGATTCAACGCGGGCTGCTGGGCGATTTGCATTCGATTCGCGCCCAATGGCACCGTACCAAAGATAGCTGGTACGCCAAGCTGCCCGACGAACACCTGGTCAAGGAACTCGAAGAACAGCGCAAAAAGCTCGTGGCGGCGGCCGAAAAGAAAGACAACGCGCGTATCGAGGCCCTCAGCCGCAACGTGGCCGATTTGGAAATCCGCTTGTTCGACAAAGACAAGGTCGACGCCGAAAAATACGGCTACCAGCGCAAGACCATTACGCAGGGATCGCTCACGTACGAGTGTTCTCCGCTGGAAGAGCTGATTCGCTGGCGGTTGTGGCAGCGCACGGGCGGCGGCCTGATGGCCGAACTGGGCAGCCACCAACTCGACGCGGCGGGCATCTTTTGCACCGCCGTCCGCAAAAAAGACGCCGACGGCCACGTGCAAAAGGCCAGGCCGCTGACGGTGAGCGCCATGGGCGGGCGGCATCTCTATCCGCTCAACCGCGAATGCGACGACCATGTGTATTGCATGTTCGAATATCCCGGCCCCGACTTTGAAAGCGACCCGAACAAAAAGATCGTGGTCACTTATTCGTCGATCAATGGCAACGGCTTTGGCGGCTACGGCGAAGTGGTGATGGGCACCGAGGGCACGCTGGTGCTGGAGGTGGAAAAAGAGGTGATGCTCTATTCCAACGCCGGCGCTTCGACGCACGTGAAGGTGGCCAAGGGCAAATCGGACAAGCCGGTGCTGGCCACCAGCGAAAGCGGCGCCGCGCCGGCCGCCGCCGTGGGCAAAAAGGCGCTGGAAGCAGGCCCGGTGAGCCGCGGCTACACCGAAGAGCTCGAGCACTTCGCCTGGTGCGTCCGCAACTTTGACTTCGAGCACAACAAGCCCAAGTGCCATCCCGAGGTGGCGCTGGCCGACGCCGTGATCGCCCTGACCACGAACCTGGCGATTGCCCGCGGCGAGCGAATCGCGTTTCAAGACGAGTGGTTCAAGATCGACCGCGACGAAACGCCCGAAGGCGACAAGCCCGAAGTCTCGGTGTAACTAAGAGTAAGACGGAATCTACGGGTAGCTCTTGCGCTCGACGTCTGTAGGGAACGGACTCCGTGCCGTTCCGCGTGGGGCGGCGCGAGGTTCGTTCGCCCTTCGGCGGAATACCAAATCGGGTTGTTCTCTATTCGACAGCTAGCGCGGGGCAACATCGAAGGGCAGTTCACGGAACGGCACGGCACGGAGTCCGTTCCC
Organism: Pirellulales bacterium; assembly: GCA_036379195.1. GTDB lineage: Bacteria > Planctomycetota > Planctomycetia > Pirellulales > JAICIG01 > JAICLL01. The sequence continues at coordinate 862 of DASVHB010000294.1, read as the reverse complement.
TACAGACCTTCAGCCAAGGCGCTCCCGTGTGGCAAGGCGCCCCCGGCTGTGCTCCGTGACGAAACCGGCGCGCCAAGCCAGCCGGTGCTGCTGCTCCACATGCTATGACTGCTGCATGTCGGGCGTTTCGTGCTTCGATTGCCAGATCGACCAAGTCAAGCCGAGTGCGGCCACGACAATCGATCCCCAGAACAGCGCGTCGTGCGGCTTGGCCCCTTCAGGGAAATGGGCCGATTGCCAGGCCGACCCCATGCGGTTGATCAGCTCGTGATCGTAAGGCAGAATCAGCCCGATCAAGAGCAGGCTGACCATATTCATCACCTTGATCAACGGGTTGATGGCCGGGCCGGCGGTGTCTTTCAAGGGGTCGCCCACGGTGTCGCCGGTGATGGCGGCCTTGTGCTTCTCGCTGCCTTTGCCGGTGTTGGCCTCCATGTTCTTGGGCTCGTCTTCAATGGTCTTCTTGGCGTTGTCCCAGGCGCCGCCGGCGTTGGCCATGAACACGGCCAAAAGCTGCCCCGAGACAATCATGCCGGCCAAAAAGCCGGCCAACGCAATCGTGCCCAAACCAAAACCCACCAGCGTAGGCACCAGAATGGCCAGCAAGGCCGGACCGATCAGCTCTTTCTGCGCCGAGCCGGTGCAGATATCGACCACGCGGCCGTAGTCGGGCTTCTTGGTTCCTTCCCAAATGGCTTTATCGCGGAACTGAATGCGGCACTCTTTGACAATCAGATACGCCGCCCGGCCCACTGCTCGAATGGTCATCGAGCTGAACAAGAACGGCACCGCGCCGCCCAGCAGCATGCCGATAAACAGGTGCGGATTGGAAACCGTGAGCAGTGCCGCCACGCGGCCGTAG
>DASVHB010000293.1:0-15049 GCA_036379195.1 Pirellulales bacterium | reverse complement strand
TCGCTTTTAGCCATGCGTTTAGCTTTCGGGTGTAGGGTGGGCCGCTTCGAGGTCCAACTTTGGGGAGGTGGGACTCGCTGCGCTCGGCCCACCCTACAGTTCTTTCGGCGCGCTTTCTACTCGCTCGATTTCCACTCGGTGTGGAAGGTTCCTTTCTCGTCGACGCGCTCGTAAGTGTGGGCGCCGAAGCAATCGCGCTGTGCTTGAATCAGATTGGCCGGCAGCCACTCGCTATGATATCCGTCGAAATAACCGAGCGACACCGAAAAGCCGGGGGCCGGAATGCCCGTCTCCGCCGCGGCGCACACCACCGCCCGCAGGTCGGCCTGGCGCTTCATCACTTCGTCGCCCAGGTGTTTGTCGACGAGCAGGTTCGGCAAATCGGCCTGCGCCTGGTACGCCGCGCGAATGTCTTCCAAGAGCGCCGCGCGAATGATGCAGCCTCCCCGCCAGATGCGTGCCACCGCCTCGGGATTCAGTCCATAGTTGTATGTCTGCGAGGCTTTGCGCAGTTGGGCCATGCCCTGCGCGTAGGTGATGATCATCGAGGCGTAAAAAGCATTTCGCAACTGGCTCAAAAACGCCTTGCGGTCGCGCTTCAGTGTGTGCGATGGCCCGCTGAGCACGCGGCTGGCCGCCGTCCGTTCACCCTTGACCGACGACAGATCGCGCATCGAGACGGCGATGTCGATCGTGGGCGTGGGCACTTGCAGCGACATGGCGTCTTGCGAGGTCCACATGCCGGTGCCTTTTTGCTTGGCCTGATCGAGAATCACGTCGACCAGGCGTTTGCCGGTCTTGTCGTCGACCTGCTTGAAGATGTCGGCGGTGATCTCGATGAGAAACGAGCTCAGCTCGCCGGCGTTCCACTCGGCGTACACATCGTGCAGCTCGTCATCGTTGAGACCCAGCCCCTGTTTCATCAGGGCGTAGGTCTCGGAGATCAACTGCATCAGTCCATATTCGATGCCGTTGTGGACCATCTTCACATAATGGCCCGCCGAGCCGCTGCCCAGATAGGTGACGCACGGCTCGCCGTTTACCTTGGCGGCGCAGGCCTCGAGGATGGGCCGCACACGCTCGTAGGCCTGCTTCGAGCCGCCGGGCATCATGCTGGGTCCGAGCCGGGCGCCGCGCTCGCCGCCCGAAATGCCCACGCCGATGAACTCGATCTTTTTCTCGGCCAGCGCCTTGGTGCGCAGATTGGTGTCGGTGAAGTGCGAGTTGCCGCCATCGACGATCAGGTCGCCAGGCTCGAGACGCGGCAGCATGTCGCGGATGACCGAATCGACCGGTGCGCCGGCGGGCACCAGCATCATCACGGCCCGCGGCTTCTTGAGCCTGGCCACTAGTTCGTCGGCGTCGCCGACGCCTTCCACCTTTTTGCCCTGGCCTTCTTTACGCAATGCCTCGACTTTGCTGGTGTCGCGGTCGTAGCCGGTCACGGCGAAACCGTGATCGGCCATGTTCAGCACCAGATTGCGGCCCATGACACCCAGGCCCACCATTGCAATATCCATCGCCGGCTGCTCCTTTCGAGAAGAGGAACTCGAAGCTGATTGATGCCGGATTTTGGCCCAGATGGGCCAGCAACGCAAGGTGCCGGGCTTAAAAGTGTCGGCATCGTAAGCATTTGGCACTTGCCGATCTGTGAGCTACGTTTGCGAAGCACCGTTCATTTTTCGGGAGGTTGCCGTAGCATGGACCGACTCGATCGCAAACGCCAGCAGATTTTGGACGCTCTGGGCGAAGCCGCCGACCACGGCCAAGATCGCCTGCGGGTGGGCCAGGTGATGACGGCCGACCCGGCCTGCATCTCGGCCGACGCCAGCATTCTCGACCTGGTGCGGCTGTTTCACGCCAAAGAGTTCCGCCATCCGCTGGTGACCGACGCCGAGGGCAACCTGATTGGCGTGGTCAGCGACCGCGACGTGATTCGCTGCTTCGGCCCGAGCAAATACCCTCAGGAAGAAGTGCTCCGCGGCATTACCGCCGCCGAAATCATGAGCACCGACGTGGTGACCGTCTCGCCCGACGACCCACTCGAACAAGCCATCGAGCTGCTGTTTGGCTACGGCATCAACTGCCTGCCGGTGGTGTCGAACGCGCGGCTGGTAGGAATCTTGACGACGACCGATCTGTATGTGGTGCTGGAGTCGCTGCTGAAGACGTTGCGGTCGTCGCCGGTTCGTCCGGTGGCGCGCGCCGGCGCGCGTTAATCCATCGCATCGCGGCATGGCCGCCGCCGTCCTGGCCGAACGAGCGCCCTATTCGCGCCGACCGGCCGTCGCATTGCCCGCCTTGCGCCGCTCGTAGCAGGTCGTGCTGCGGCAAGCAATCTGCCGATTCTTGCGGTTCGCCCCACGGTGTTGCCGCCGGGCGAAAGCGTGCGCCGCCGGCCTCGGCCCGGCCGATATTCAGGCAGGGCAGACATTCCGGCATCCGAGTCTGGCAGGACCAAACGCATGGCTAAAGAGATTGTACGAGTGGTGACGCGAGGGACCGACGGCACGCTGCGGATCAAGGATTACAACAAGGCCGAATCGCTGGCAAAAATGCACACGCAAGTCGGCATCGACGATTGCAGCACCGACCTGGGGTTGCGCGGGCTGCCGGTGTTTCGCGGTCTGATCGGACCGATGCCCGAAGGCAAAAACATCATTCGCTACGAATCGCCCGAAGTGTTCGAAACGCTCACCAAAGAGTGGAGCATGGCGAAGACCTCGCGTCGCCGCAGCGCGTCGGCCCAGCCGGCCAACGAGGGCGAACTGGCCGCTCCCGCCGGGCAGTAAACTCAAGACCTCCGCGGCGAGGTCCACTCGCGTTCATTCGCCACATGCTCACGCGTCTTCCTGGGAAGCGCGTGGGCATGTTTTTTTATCGCCTTGCAAGATGCTAGCGCGGCGTGCCACCGCCGCGGTTGGCGATCACAGGGCCGTTGTCGGCCGCGGCGGGAAGCGTCGTTGACGAAACACCCGTCTTCGGGGGCCGGCGGTCGCCGCGGTCGAATCGCGCAACGCCGCCAATCTCGGGGGCCGGCGGCGAGGTCGCCAACGCCGTCGTGCTGGGGTCGATCAGTTGCCGGCTCACCACCACGTCGTGGTTCTCCACTCGCTGCGTGGTGTAAGGCACCTTGATGGTCTGCGTGACGGGCAATACCTGCCGCCGTGTGACCGGCACTTTGACGGTCTCAGTGCGCGTTTCCCACCGCGTGTAAGGCACCAGCCGCTGAGCCAGATAGGGCTGCACAAAAGGGTTGTAGCGCCCCTTCCAGTACGACTCCCAGCGATACTCGGTCACCGGCACCGTGTAGGTGCGCGTGGTGTCGCACATCTGCACGTCGCACGTTTCGCGATAGACCAACTGCTGCCGCTCGAGACAGCGGGTTTCGGTCACTGGCTGCTGGATGGTGCGATGGACTTCGCGCCACGTTTGTCCGTTGGCGTCGGTGACGGTCTTCTCTTCGTCGGCAAGCGCCGCGATCGAAAGAGCCGCCAGCAGCGTGGCGGCGAGAATGAGGCGTGTGCCCTTCATGAATTTTGCCTCCCGGTAATGAACGGACTTCGTGCCGCTCCGTCAACTTCATCGTTGCCGCGCCGATGGCTCTAGTTCTCTATCGGCAACTTCCTTATAACTGCGTTAGCTTGCCCATCCCGCCGCCGGCGCCGGTCGCACGCCCGTGGGAAAGCCGTTCGACAAACTGGGGCAACCACCGAAAACAGGTAAAGGCCGCTGCCGCGTGATCAGCAAAGAACTGTTGGATATTCTGGTCTGCCCCGAGCGCCGCACCCCGCTCACCCTGGCCGACGGCGAGCTGGTGGCCGCGTTGAACCGGGCGGTCGCCCAGCGGCGGTTGAAAAACCAGGCGGGCGAGATGGTCGAAAAAATGCTCGACGCCGGGCTGCTGCGCGACGACCGCGCCGTGGTTTATCCCGTGATCGACGGAATTCCCATCATGCTGATCGATGAAGCCATTCCGCTGGAGCAGGTGGAGAGCACGCCATGAGCGACAAGACGATCTTTCAGCGGATCATCGACCGAGAGGTGCCCGCCGACATTGTCTTTGAAGACGATCGCTGCCTGGCCTTCCGCGATGTCTCTCCGCAGGCGCCCACGCACGTGCTGGTGATTCCCAAGCAACCGATCAAGTCACTGGCTGAACTGGCCGACGGCGACGCCGAGCTGGCCGGGCACCTGCTGTTGGTGCTGCGCACGCTGGCCGAGCGGCTCGGTTTGCAGGGCGGATATCGCGTGGTGGCCAATTGCGGACCCGATGCCGGGCAATCGGTCGATCACTTGCACTTTCATTTGCTCGGCGGCCGTTCGCTCGGCTGGCCGCCGGGCTAGCGCGGATTATTCATCAGCCCACACTAACCCGAAGCGCAAGCGAGGAGGAGCAACCGACTTGCCTCGCTTGCGCTTCGCGCTTGGTGTATGACCACCGTGGGAGGCACACTACGGGGCTGGTGAATAACCCGGGCTAGTACGGCCTGGAGGCCCGACGAAAGGCGCTACGGCTGGCGGATTTCGAGGATCTCGAATTTCATCGTGCCTTTGGGCACGGGAATCTCCACCTTGTCGCCCACCTTTTTGCCCACCAATCCCTGCGCCAGCGGACTGGTGATCAGAATCTTGCCGCAGTCGTAGTCTTCTTCGCCGGCGCCGACCAGCGTGAATTCTTCGGTGTCGTCGAAGTCGAGGTCTTTGACCACCACGGTAACGCCAAACACGACTTCGTCTTTGGGCAAGGCCGCAGTATCGACAATCTGCGCCCGGCTCAGCTTATCGCGCAGCAGGTTGATCTTGGCCTGCAACATGCCTTGGCTTTCGCGGGCGCCGTGGTATTCGGCGTTTTCCTTCAAGTCGCCCGCCGAACGCGCCTCGGCCACGCGCTCGGCAATTTTCGGCATCTCGACGCTTTCCATCTGTTTCAGCTCGGCCATCAATTTTTCGTAGCCGGCGCGGCTCATCGGAATCGAGTCGGACATGGCAGTGCATTCCCCCCCGTCAAAAAACCTGTCAAAAAAGGCCCGCGAAACAAACGTTCGGTTGGGCATAAGCGAACAAAAAGCCGCGAGCCCGGCGGCCAGGATCGCGGCATCTGATTTACGTTCTACCCCAACCAGGCGGGGCCTGTAAAGATACTGCACGCACGAGACTACGAGGCCGCAGCCATCGTAGGGCGACCTTCCTAGGTCGCCCAACGAACTACAAAAACAACCGCATGGACGACCTAGGAAGGTCATCTCACAGGCAGTTGCGGAAGTTGGTCGTAACCGATGAGAGCCCTTGGTCAATCTGCGTTAAGTAGCGGCTCCGCTCATTATCGAGTTCGACTATCACAACCGATCGGCTGGCCGCTCTCGGGTATTACCGCCGCTTGGGAACTCACGAACGTTTGCCCGGGGCGCGGTCTTCGGGCAAGTACAGCATCCGCCCGCAGCTTTGGCAGCACACCACGCGGTCCATCATCAGCGAATTGAAAATGTTGGCCGTAAGCTGATGATAGCAGCCGCCGCACGACTCGCCCTCGACGGCGGCCATGGCGTCGGAGCCTTTGCCTTTGACGATCCTCTGATAGGCGTCGCGGAAGTCGGAGGGCAGGTCGGCCTCGACGCGTTTCAGCTCCGTTTCCAGCCGCGTGACGTCGCCGATCAGCAGCTCGTGTTGCTCGCGCACTTGCTGCTCGGTCTTATGCAACTCTTCGCGGCCCTTGGCCAGCTTCAGCTCGGCCTCGGCCTGGGTCGGAACAAAGTCGTCGATTTTTTCCAAAGCTTCCAGGATTTCGTCGGCCAGCACGCTACCCGCCATTTCGTCGGCGGCGATCTGGTCTTTCAGCGCCTGGTATTCGCGGTTGCTGCTGGCCGCGTTGAGCTTGACCTTTAGTTCGCGAATCTTGGCTTCGCCGCTTTTGAGCAGCAGTTGCTTTTGATCGGCGGCCACTCGCGCCGCTTTGACGTCGGCCTTGAGCTGCGCCAGCTCGCCTTCGAGCCGGGCCACGTTGGCCTGCCGTGCCTTGACCTGCTTCGGCCCCCGATCGAGCCGCTCGCGCAGATCGCCCAGTTGCCGATGAATGCGGTGTAACTCGCGTAAGACTCCGGCATTGAGAGACATGAGAGGGTTCAGGGTTCGGGGTTCAGGGTTCAGAGAACGGATCAGAGGTCAGGGCCTTCGACCGCCCCTGACCCCTGAGTCCTCGCTCCCGAACCACTGCTCAACTGGCGATTCCTTCGAGGAATCCCTCAAGCTGCTTGCTTCGCACCGGATGCTGCAGCTTGCGGACCGCTTTGGCTTCGATCTGCCGCACCCGTTCGCGGGTGACCTTGAAGATGCGGCCGACCTCTTCCAGCGTATACGTATACCCGTCGCCTAGTCCATAGCGCAGGCGAATAATCTCCCGCTCGCGGTAGGTGAGCGTCTTGAGCAGCCCCTCGATTTTGTCGCGCAGCATCACCTGCGAGGCCGAGCGAAGGGGGCTTTGCGTCGTATTGTCTTCGATGAATTCGCCGAAGGCGCTGTCTTCGCTTTCGCCCACGGGGCGATCGAGGCTCACCGGCTGGCGGCCGATGTTGAGCACCCGCCGCGTCTCTTCCAGCGGAATGTCGGCGGCGCGGGCGGTTTCTTCGGTGGTCGGTTCGCGGCCCAGTTCTTGCAACAGCCGCTTCGACACGTTGCGCAGCCGCGAGAGCACGTCGATCATGTGCACCGGAATGCGAATGGTCCGGGCCTGGTCGGCGATGGCGCGGGTGATCGCCTGGCGGATCCACCAGGTGGCGTAGGTGGAAAACTTGTAACCGCGGCGATACTCGTACTTGTCGACCGCCCGCATCAGGCCAGTATTGCCTTCCTGAATCAGGTCTAAGAAGCTGAGGCCGCGGTTGCGATACTTTTTGGCAATCGAGACCACCAGCCGCAAGTTGCCGCCCGAGAGTTCGCGCTTCGAGCGTTCATAGTCTTGATACTGGGCGCGCATGGTCTCGCACCGGCGGCGCAGGGCGGCGGGCGATTCGAGCGTCAGCATCATCAGGTCGCGCAGCTCTTTGCGCAGGTTGGCGCGGTCGTCTTTGGCGGCGGTGTTGGCAGAGCCTGGCTCGGCCAGGGCGGCCAGCCGCCGTTGCAGCTCTTCCATCCGCCGCGCGATCGTTTCGAGTTCGCGCACCATCGGCTGCACGCGGCGCGTGCGCAGACTCAACTCTTCGACCAGGGTCAGCGTTTTGCGGCGGTTCGAGAGAAACCGCCGGCGCGCGGCCAGCCGCTCTTCGCGCGGCAGCTTCTTGCTCATCACCCGGCGGAAGTCTCGCTTGCTCTGGTCGAGCAGATGCGCCAACGTTCGCAGGTTGTGCGGCATGCGCGCCACAATCTGCTCTTTGGTCAGTCGCTCGGTGAGCGAGACCTTGATCGTGCGGTCGAAGGGCAACGTGCCGTCGTGCACCTTTTCGAGCGTTTCGATGGTGTTGCGCAGGGCGAAGTGGCAGCCCAGCACCGTGCGGCGAAAACGTTTGCGCGTGACCTCGATTTTTTTGGCCAGCGAAATCTCTTGCTCGCGGGTGAGCAGCGGAATGACGGCCATCTGGCTCAGGTACATCCGCACCGGGTCGTCGCTCCACTTGGTCGGATCTTCGCCCAAGTTGAGCGTGGCCTCGGCTTCGACCGGGGCGACGTCGTCGTGTGCTTCGCGCTCGGCGGATGCTCGATCGGCGGCAATCGCCGGCTCGAACGGCTCGGGCGCCTCGTTGACCAGCTCGATGCCCATCTCTTCCAGCGCGGTGAGCAGGCTGTCGAGCTTGTCGGGGTTGACGGCTTCGTCGGGCAGGTAGTCGTTCACCTGATCGTAGGTGAGATATCCCTGCGCCTTGCCCGTCGCTACCAGTTCGGAAAGGTCTTGATCTAAATGGTCCATCTGCGTTTCCCTCCCTGCGCCTTGGCTGGCGCGTGTTTGGGCCAATCGATCATGATCGGGCCGAGCGAGCGCGGCAAGCGTGTGCTCGGCGGCGATCAAACCTGCGCGGCATCCTACCCGTCCATGGGCGCGGAAATGCCGTGCCGGCGACGCCCCTGTTCTATCGCGCGACGCAGTCGGTCGCGCTCTTCCTCCTCGCTGCGGGGCTGCTGAGGATCGAGGGTGGCCAGCAACGCTTGCTTTTCGCCCTCGGCTCGAAGGGCTTCTAACAGCCTTTCGATTTCGACGGCCGGCTCGGGCGGCGACCGCAATTGCCGCAGCTCGTCCGACTCGACGATCAGCGTTTTAAGCTGTCCGTCGTCGATCTCCAATAGCAAACGTTCGACGCTCGCCTCGACCCCCGCGGCGGTCAGCCGGCAGCAGGCCGCGAACACCGCCCGCCGCCTGGGGCACCGCCAGCGGACCGGCGGGTGCCGCATTTCGACATGGGCCACCAACCGCGGCGAACCCAGCATGATTTCCAACAGCGACTGCTCGGCTTTTTCGATCTTGCCCGGTATCCGCGGCGGCGATTCCACCGCCGCGCCTTCGTAGGGTGGGCATTGCCCACCATCGGGGCCACCATCGGCCAGATCGGCTTGTCTGGACTGCTGGCGACCCATGCCACCGGGCAAACCGGACGGACGCGGTCCGTCTTGGCCGGTGTGGTGGGCAATGCCCACCCTACGCGCTTTTCCGGCCACAAGGCCCGGGGCTACCGCGGGGGCGCCTGCTCGTTGGTTATTCCGTTTCCGCAGGTTGGCCAACCGCTCGCGCAGCACCAGTTCGGCCACGCGGAACCGGTGGGCCAGCCGGCTCATGATCTGATCCTCGCGCAGACAAGCTCCCTGGTCAGATGGTCGCGGCGCCTTGGCCAGCGTGCGCAGCATCTCTTCTTGAGCGCGGTGAACGGCGTCCAGGCCACTGGAGGCGTCCAACCCCTCGGTAACCATGCGCAGCTTGTGCTCCAAGGCATCGACCGACCCCGACAGCAGCCGCTCGAACGCCTCTTTGCCCTGGGCGAGCAGAAAATCGGCCGGATCGAGATCGTCGGGCAGCGTGAGAATGCGCAGATCCAGTTGGGCGGCGACAAACAGCTCTAAAATTTCGTCGGCGCGGCGGCGGCCAGCGTCGTCGCCATCGAGCACCAGCAGCACCCGGTCGGCAAACCGCCGCAGCACGCGGATGTGCCGTTCGTTCAGGGCGGTGCCCAGCACGGCCACGGCGTTGGTCAGGCCGCACTGTTGCGCGATCAGGCAATCGGTATAGCCCTCCATCACCATCACCGTCCGTCCGCGAGCGACGGCGTCTTTGGCCAGATCGAGTCCGTAAAGAGTTTGGCTCTTCGAGAACAACGGAGTTTCGGGCGAGTTGATGTATTTGGCGACTTCGGCGTCGCCCGCACCCGGCAGCACGCGGCCGCCCAACGCAATCGGTCGACCTTGCAAATCGCGAATCGAAAACAGCACCCGCCCGCGAAACCAATCGTAAAACCCGCCGCCCTGCTGCCGAGAGCGCAGCAGCCCGACGATCTGCAAAATCGCCGGCGTAAACTGCGTGCCACGGGCACGCTTCAGCAACCAGTCCCATTGCTGCGGAGCAAAGCCCAGCCGGAACCGCGCGACGCTTTCGTCGCTGATGCCGCGCGACCGCACGTAATCGCGTGCGGCTTCGGCCTCGGGCGATCGCAAAAAGCACTGATGATATTGCTCCTCGGCCCAGGCCATGGCCTGAAAGAGCGTGCGGCGTTCGTCGGCATCGCCCTGCGCCGTGCCGCTGCCGGCCGCCAGCTTCACGCCGGCGCGTTCGGCCAGCATGCCGAGCGCCTCGCGGAACGTGACATTCTCGCGCTTTTCGACAAACGTGAAAATGTCGCCGCCGATGTTGCAGACAAAGCAGCGGAACGTCTGCCTTTCGGGATTCACGTGCAGGCTGGGGCGCGAATCGTCGTGCCAGGGGCAAAGCCCCTTGTAAGCCCGCCCCTCGCGGCGCAGCGGCACCGATTCGCCCACCAGGTCGACGATGTCGATCGCCCGCTTCACCTGCTCCTTGGCGTCTGACCAGAGACCGATCGACATAGTGGCCCACTTTGCATCGAGATGGCGTTTGTTAATCGCCCATCAGTATAGCAAAGGACGCCGGCGCGTTGCTATCGCGCGGTTCGATGAGTGGTGTCCTAAAGTTGTGTTGCTGATGGGCAATCTGACACTAACCCGAAGCGCAAGCGAGGCAGAATCAGCCCCCGGCCTCGCTTGCGCTTCGGGTTAGTGTGGGCGAGCAACACAACTTTAGGACACTACCGTTCGATGGGTATCGCCCCACACTACATGCGCTTGATGCGAGCGTAGCGGCGCAGCTCGGGCAACATCTTGATAAAGGCGAAGACCGCCAATCCACAAAGCAGCATGCCAAGCACGCCCTTCACACCGCGCTTCGTCGGGTGCTTCACGGTATCGACCGCGATTTTGGCCGATTTGGCCGCGGTCTCGGCGGCGGCTTCCGCCATTCTTGTTTTCAGGAACATGGTATTCTCCTTCAACTAACCTGGTTGACAGCCAATTCTTGGTGAACACGCACTACGTTTTCCGCCGCAAATTGCTCGACGACCGATATGACCAGCCGCGTCGCCGGCTCGATCGCCGCCGCTACCGGCGGGCTTAAGCCCGACAGCACGTCGTAAGCATCGAGCGGTGTCGGCTCGCAGCCGACCAGTCGCATCCAGCCCACCTGGCCGCCCATTGCCCGGACCATTTGCAAGACCCGCGCGGGATCGAGCTGGTGTGGCTGCCAAGCCACTGGCTGTGATTTGCCTTGCTCGTCGAGCGGCGGCTCATCGAGCTCCGGTTCGATGACGAACAATGTTCCGGGCGGCTCGCCGCGCGGCATGGCATCGACCATCACCACCGCCTCCCAGCCGTCGAGCAGGGCATAGGTCAAGTCGAGACCGCGAATGCCGAAATCTCGCACCACGACACCTTGCGGCATGGCGCAGCCGGCCAGCCGGCGCACCACTTCGACACCGAAGGCGTCGTCGCCCAGAAAGATATTGCCGATGCCGGCGATCAGAATGCGCTTGCTCATCAGTCACCCGGCTGCGCCAGCGGTTCCACTTCGTCCACCTGAAAAAAGAAGCGGTGGCCCGATTGCCATTGCGCGCCCAGGTCGCGGCCCGGATCGTCGTCGACCGTGACCGCCAGGTGCGCCCGCCCTTCAAAGTCTTCTTCGATCGAGGCGATGGTGGCGGTTTTGCCCTGCAACACCAGGTCGAACACGTCGGCTCCCGGCTTGGGCCGCAGCCGCACGCGGTCGCCGGGGCCGAGCGTCACCCCGGCTACGCGCACGCTGGTCAAATTGCGCGTATCGAGTGATTCCCAAGGGGCAGTGGGTTCGTTCATGTCGCTACATTTCTCCGTGTAACTGCAACAGGGCATCGGGCGAGAGTGATTCGACGCGGTGCAGCAAGTCTCTACCGCGCATGTCGAGCGCCTCCATCGCTCGCTTTTCGTCATCACTGAGCGTCATAATTCGCAGTGTCAAAATTTCGTCGATTTCGGTCGAGTCGTAGAGCGTGCCGGGGCTTTGGGGCGCGATTTGCGGATAGTCGTACAAGATGATCGGGGCGGCCAGCATCAAGTCGCGCCGCGGCGGCTCACCCACCAGCACCGGCCAAGCTCCCACGTTCTCGTTTTGTGCCACGGCGGCCTGCCATAACTGGGGTGGATCGATCTGCGAGACAAACTCGCAACCCTCGCCCGCCAGCGCCAAGTGCGCCGAGGCGAACGAGCACCACATGGCCTGATCGCGCGAGGCGATCGCCGCCGGCTCGCAAGCCGTTTGGTTGACCGCGCGGACCGTCAAGCGGTGGCAACCCGGGGCGACCGTCTCCGCGGCGACCTCGACGGCACCGCTTAACGCCAGCCGCTGGCGAACCATCACGGCGGCAATTCGCCGCTGCTCGTCATGGATCGGCTCTAGCTGGGTTTCGGCAGCGAAGTGAAAGCGGCTGCGGTGCGGCTTGGCGACCAGTTCGTGGAGCGCAAGGCGATCGAGGGCAACTTGCCGCTCGACCGCTTCTTGCCAGGCGTGCAGTTCTTTTCCGCCAATCGCCAGGCGGTCGACGAGTGCAAACGAAGCGTTGCTCAAATCGCCCGGCGAGGTTAGTGGCCGCTCGAGCCGGCCAATCTGCCGATTGACCAATTGCAAAAACTTGAGCGTGATCTCGAGCGTGGCTGCCTGGCCACTCTCGACCAGGCATTGCATCTGCATCGCGGCAGCTTCGTTGCCGGTCGCGCCGGCGCAATAGGCGGGCGGATATAAACCGCCGAACGTCCAACGCTGGGTATTCTTCACCGAGGGACGATAGGGATAGAGCAGATACCCTTCGTAGAGCACCGATTCGGCAATCTGGTCGATGAGGGTGGGTTGCATCGTTGTATTTTACGTCGCTTTACCCTTCATCCTGATGGTCAGAACGATCAGACGCTGGGTTCGCTGCCAACAAACTCTCCAATGATTTTTCCCACGTGGCCATGGCCAAGCGCCGCTTGCGCTGGTCGATTTGCTCAAACATGTCACGCCGCAGGCAAACCCAGACCGAATTGGGGTAGTATCCGTCCATCATCGCTTGCCACGAACGCACCGGCAGGCGATACGCAGATTCCCTTTCCCACGAGATGGGGGCGATTTGCAGGCCCCGGTCAGCCGTTTGATAGAATACCGAACCGCTGAACAGCAGGCATAGCGGCACTTCGCCCTCTTCCAGGCCCGCGAAATAGCGCGTGGCGGCGACGTTGAAATCGTAGCTGCACGGCACCGGCAGATCGACCAGGGTCTCGCCCGTAAACCGCCGCACGTTGACGCTGGCGTGTGTCCACAGCATGCTTCGCACGGTGTGGCCCCAGTCGGCCGGTTTGCCGAACAATTCGAAGAGACGGTCCTTTTCGCCGTTGTGGTAGCTTCGCCGAGTGGGTTCGATGCGAATCTGGCATTGCAAAGCGACTGATTCGATCTCCGCGCCGCTGGCGCCGCGATCGATCACCCGCAGCTTGAAGAGCAAATGAGGCGCGACCGCGAACCGCTGCGGCTCTGCGCCTTCGACCTGAAAATCGAGATCTACCGACATCGCGTGTTGAGTTCTTGAAAGAAGCGGTCGATTTCGCCCCAGACGCGCGTCCCGCCCGAAAGGCCGCGCCAATGCCCGCGGATCACCCCAACCAGCTTGAAGCACTCATCGATGGGCGCCCGATACCAATTGTTGGCCGCGCCCACGTGGTTGACCAACAGGGCTTCGATATCAGGTTCCATCGCCGATAGTGCGGGATTGGCATCGATCAACTCTCGCCAGACGGCCTCGCTGGGCGCCGCCTCGACCGCGCCCGCCGGGCTGGGATAAAGAGCGGTCAGATTCCCAGACCGGCTGCTCGTGAAAAAAAACGCCAGGTCGATCGGCAAGTTCAAGCTTTCCCATTGAGCGTCGTCGCAACGAAAGCCGTGCAACCGCTCGACGCGGCGGCGAATGCGGCGGAACTTCAAGTTGCGGCCGTCGAACAAGATGGCACAGGCCTGGCAGGCGCACAGCACTCGCCGCTCGGCCGGTTCGAACAGGTGATCGTGCTCTTCGGCGATCTCGGCGCCGCACAGTTCGCAACGCTCCGCGGCAGGCCTGGTTTGTCGCCAGCTCCGCAACATTGCCAAGGCCGCCGGCAGGCCGTCATCGGCCGCGCGCGCTTGCTCGGTGGCTGGGGCAGAGCCTAAGCGTTGCCCCGCCTGCCAACGCTCGGCGGTATTGGAAGTTTGAAGCCGCTGCATGAGATTCTTACGTTCTGGGTCTGTAGGGAAACGGACTCCGTGCCGTTCCGTGAAGTGCCAATTGAAGTCATCCTGGCTGGCCGGGTGCTCTGCTGGGTGAGCAAGGGCGACGTCGCGCGGCCCCCGCGGAACGGCACGGAGTCCGTTCGCTACTGACGTCGGCGGAAAACGCTACCGCTTTGGTCATCCCCCAAATCCTATTGCGGCGGAATGTGAGGCATGATCGGCAAGATTGGTCCGCGCGCCTTTGGGTTCACCGAGGTGGAATCGCGGGCGATCCGATAACCCCGACCCAGGTGCGGCCCGCGGCCGTTCTCGCGCCGCTTGCGCACCAGCTCTTCCCCTCTGGGAACACCGGGAATGTGATAAGGCTGCGGCGGGGCACGATGGAAAAACTCAAAAAACTCTCCAAACATCGCAGTCGCTCCTTTACAGAATCTGTTTTCGTCCGTTCAGCCGCGCGCTGCGCCGACAAGTACCGCCAAGGGTACAAACCCCGCCGACGCGGCCAGCGGCGCCTGCTCGACCGCTCCTTCGACCACCAACGCCGTCAGGTCGGGCGCCGCCGCATACAACGATTGTTCGATCGTCTGCCGCAACGTCTGCTGCGACGAAGGGCAGCCGTGGCAATTGCCGGTCAGCCGCAGGCGGACCTCGCCCGCGGCCGTGCAATCGAGCAACTCGACGCTGCCGCCGTGCGTGGCAAGCAACGGGCGCACCTGCTCGACTGCCGCCCGCACGCGGGCCTCGAAACGATGGGGGTGCAAGTCATAGAGCAGCAGCAGGTCGCGTACCAAGACATCGTCGGCCAGCGCGGTCCAAATCGACCGGCCCGCGGGGCCCGCCTCGTGCAGACGCTCGATAATGCGACTCAATCCGGCGCCGTGGAAATCCAAGATCGTTTGCACGATTTCCTGGGTCTGGGCGCGTAGCGCGGGATCAGCCGTCGTGTCGATTTCGCGCAGCAGCGATTCCAGCCGCTGCATGCGGTCGCTCAGGGATGGTTCGGAATCGAGGTGTGGCATCGGGGTGTTTATCTCTCGTAAACGGAATGAAATTCCGTGCTACTGCTGCATGCCAAACATCGGGCTGTGGCGCGTATCGAGCGTTTTGCCGCCGCCCAAGTACATGTGCACTCCGCACGGCAAGCACGGATCGAAGCTGCGCACCGCCCGCATGATGTCGATGCCCTTGAAATCGTCCGGCCCGTTCTCCTCGAAGATGGGCGTGTTTTGCACGGCGTCTTCATAGGGGCCGGGCGTGCCATAGATGTCGCGCGGGCTGGCGTTCCAGGGAGTCGGG
>DASVHB010000292.1:0-29900 GCA_036379195.1 Pirellulales bacterium | reverse complement strand
GACTCTTCCGCCCGCTTGTGCTCGTCGACATCGGTGCCGGTGCCGAACCAGCGGGTGACGTTGCCGGCCTGGTCGTAAACCGCCACGGTCCGGATCAGATGCCAGCGATAGCATTGTTGGCGTCGGTCCCAGAGACGCATTTCCATCTCGAACGGTGTGCCATGTTCGACCGACGCGGCCCAGTGTTCATTACCCAGCGGAAGATCGTCGGGATGAACGATTTGCGACCAGCTTTCGTTGGTCGCGGTCTGCGGCAGCCCGGTGAATTCGGACCAGCGACGGTTCAGGTAGTCGATGTTGCCGTCGGGCCGAGTAGTCCAGACAATATGGGGCATCGCATCGGCAAGCTGGCAGAGTCGAGCTTCGGATTCGGCAATGGCCTGCCGGGCTTGGATGGCGTCGCCCATCAGGCTCATGGCGGCGCGGCGTCGATCGACCTCGCCTTGCGACTCGACGGCCTGATACGCGGCCGAGGCGAAGTGGCTGAGGCGTTCCAGCAGTCGCAGGTCTTCCGCATCGAACCGGCGGCTGGTGTTATGGGCGATCGCCCAGAGGGTGCCGACGGCTTTGCCGCCGACGTAAAACGGAACGAGCAGCCCCTCTTCGGCCAACGGCGTGGCGGTCGACAAATAGGGATAGCGGCGCTCCCAGTGCTTGAACAACAGCGGCGCGTCGCAGTTGAGCACGTCGCCGCACGGCCCGAAGTCGCGGGGCGTACCCCCGCCCAAATGTGGCGACCAGGCGCCGGCGATGGCCGCCCAGTAGAACCGTTGACCATTGGGCGTCAGCAGGCTCAGGCCGGCGGAGCCGGCGCCCAACACCTCAACAACCTTTTCGGCCAGCGTTTGCAGAATGTTGCGAGGCGAATCGGCCAGCGCCTGCATCAGGGCCGAAAGCGCGCGTATCTCGTTTTCATAATCGGGCGGACGCGTGGGCCGCTCGGCCAGCTCTTCGGTACACAGCACCGAATCGAGCGGCAGGAGGGCATCTCCCTCTTCGCCGGGCAGGCGGGCACTCGCCGGCGCTTCCACGGCGGCCGGCTGAACATCGAGCGTGTAGCGCGCCCGCTCGCCGAGCCGCTCACACAGCGCGTTGATCTCGTTCTTCAACTCGATGATGCGCAGCTCGCGATCGATCGCCACACGATTGAGGCCCACCAGATCCTCGGCCTGCGCGAGCAAATCAGCGTCGTCCTGACACGGCGGCTGCTCGGTCCAGGTGGCTTGACGCCTTTCGCTCAGCGCGTTCCCGGGCTCTTCCAGCTCGATCTGTCGTTTATTCATGTAGAGGTCCATTGCCGCGTGGCTGTTGCGCCGTGCGCTCGCCGCATCGGGTAGTTCGGAAACCCCGGCAAGCGAAAGTCCGGGATCACATGCGCCCACCAAAGCCGCACCGCATGGCGACTGGTAGCAAAGCGGCCGTCACTCGTACTCCGACGAGTCGAGACCGCGGTTGACGTGTGGCCAGCCTTTGGCCAAGCGAGGCCGCTATTATAGGCTCCTCAGACGCCGCAATGCCAGTCGGCCCGCCCTCGGATAGCGTCTTAAAGTCGTCTTGCTGATGGGCAATCTGACATTAACCCGAAGCGCAAGCGAGGCATGGAAAGATCCTTTTTGATGCTTGCATAATCCAATCGTACGACCGTTCGTTCGTTGCATCATACGGCCAGCGGCTGCTTTCGTTCCAGCCAGATAATTTGATGGTATTGACATGCCTTCCCCAGTGATGCTAATAATTTAGCACTATGGGTCACACATCCGCCGAGACGCTGAGTCGCCGCGAACGACAAATCATGGATATCGTGTATGCACGGGGCGAGGTCTCGGCGGCCGAAGTCCGTGCGGCCTTGCCCGACCCACCCAGTTACTCCGCTGTGCGCGCCCTGCTGGCGATTCTCGTCGGCAAGGGGCAGCTTAAGCACCGTGCCGAATCGGGGCGTTATCTGTACGCCCCCACTCGCCGCCGCGACCAGGTTGGCCGCTCGGCATTGCGCCGCGTACTCGATACGTTTTTCGAGGGCTCGCTCGAAAAAGCCGTCGCCGCCTTGTTGCAAAGCTCCGACGCCAATCTTTCCGAACACGATTTGAAAAGCCTGGGGCGACTCATCCAGCAAGCTCGAAAGGAGGGACGTTGACATGTCCTGGCTGCTGACGCTCGTTTCTGTGTCGGCCTTGTTCGACGTCGCGGTGAAGAGTGTCGCCGTTGTCTTTTTGGCCGCTGCTCTCGCCGTGCTCTTGCGCCGGGCATCGGCCGCCTGGCGGCACCTAGTGTGGTGCCTGAGCGTGGCCAGCTTGCTGCTCTTGCCGGTGCTGTCGCTGTTGCTGCCCGACTGGCGAGTGGCCTGGTTGCCGCGGTGGACGACCCAACGGGCGCAGCTCGCCGCCACGCGGCACACTGCCCCGCCGCAGGTGGAGCGCACGCAGCCGCTCGATGACAAGAAGATCGTCTCGTCGCCCCGCGCGGCTGCTTCGAAAACCGAGCTGCACCAAGAGCCACGCCATCTGCGGTCCGTCACCCTCGAGACGCTTAGTCCGCCGCGCGCTGCGATGCCGTGGCTGACGATCGCATGGGCAGCGGGTGGACTGCTGTCGCTCGTTCCATTGGCGATCGGGCTGTGCCAACTCGTCGGGTTACACCGCTGCTCGCAGGCAGTCGACGATTGTTGCTGGCTGGCACTGGTCGATGAATTGCGCTGCCGATTGACCGTGCGCCGCCGTGTGCAACTGCGGCAATGCCGGTCGGCGCTGGCGCCGTTGACTTGGGGCGCGCTGCGGCCCGTGCTGTTGTTGCCTATAGAGGCCGGCGCCTGGCCCGACGAGCGACGACGGCTGGTGCTCTTGCACGAGTTGGCTCATGTGCTCCGCTGGGACTGGCTGACGCAACTGGTCGCGCATGTGGCCTGCGCCGTGTATTGGTTTAATCCGCTCGTCTGGTGGGCCGCCAGGCAAATGCGGATCGAGCGTGAACGGGCATGCGACGACATCGTGCTGACCTCGGGCGTCCGGGCCAGCGACTATGCCCGAGAGCTGCTCGCATTGGCGATGGGCCGATCCGATTCGCAGGTGTCGACGCTCGCGGCCGTGCCGATGGCTCGCCGGGCGCTGTTAGATGCTCGTCTTCGCGGTATTCTCGACAGCCGCCGCAATCGCTCCGCACTCAGCAGGGCGACGGTGTGCTTAGGGATGGCGATCACGGCTGCCACCATAACTCCGCTGGCGATGCTCCGCGCAGCGCCACCAGCCAGGGAACAGGGGACAGTAAACCGGGAACAGCGAACAGGCAACGGCCGGGCCGCTCCACCCGACCCGACGCAGTCGGAGTCCGCAGAATCGAAAAAGGGCTGGCCAGCCGGGTCCATCAAAACGGTGGAGATGACGGTCAACACCAGCCGCATTCTGACGATTGGCAAGCCGGTGCCGCGCGCTCATGTAAGCAGTCCCGAAGTGGCTGAAATCACGGCCCTTTCGCCAACCCAAATCCAGGTGATGGCCAAGACGCCGGGGATGACGCAGATCAATCTGTTCGATGAGGACGACAACGTTTACGCGGTCGATGTCGTCATTGATCCCGATGCCAGAGAGTTCCGACTTCTTCGGTCCCAGCAGCAAATCGCGGAACTGAATGAGTCTCGGGCCGAGCCGGTCCAGACGCTGGAGTTGACGGTCAATACCAGTCGCATTCTGACCATTGGCAAGCAAGTGCCGCGCGTCTACGTCACCGATCCCGAAGTGATCGAAATCACGGCGCTCTCGTCGACCGATATACGGGTGATAGCCAAGAAGCCGGGGATGACTCAGGTCAATTTGTTTGATGAGCACGACAATGTTTACACGGTCGATACTATCGTTTATCCCGATGCGCGCGAGCTGAGACTCTCGTTGCGGAAGCAAGTTCCAATGGATGTAGACTCGGTCAGTTGGCAACAAGTGGAGAAGGCCGACGAACCGAAGCCGCCCGGGCTTGGCGATGCCAAGGTCAATGAGGTTTGGAACCTCACGCTTGAAAACCGGCCTCACTCGCACAACCTGCTACCCGAAGGCGACATGGAAAGCTTGCCCCGCATGTGGAAAGCGGGCTGGCGGCTGTTTCAGCACAGCCAGCCAAATATGGTCGGATCCGGCGAACTTTCGGTCGACCGCCAGCACGCGGGCAAAGCGAGCTTTCATCTGTCGGTAAAGCGGCGCGACGAAGAGGCGTCTTCGCCAGTGATCGAAACGGCGCCGCTCTGGCTCAGCTCGCCGGCGCTCGGCGTCGAGGCGGGGCAATGGGTGCGCATTCACGGCTGGGTGAACATTCCTCAGCCGATCACCGGCAGTCTCGATGGCTTGTTGATCATCGAGTCGCTCGGGCGCGAAGCACAGGCCGAGCGCATCGGCGCGACGAACGGCTGGCAAGAGTTTACGCTCTATCGCGCGGCGCCGGCGGCTTGCGATCTGACCGTGACATTCGCTTTGAGCGGCCTGGGCGACGCCTGGATCGACGATGTGACGGTCAAGCTGGTCGCGCCGCCAGGCTCGATCGCCCGGCAGGTGGAGAAGGTAGACGATGTCCCGCGTGCCAGCGATCCGCTTACGCTCGTCAATCCCGAGGTCCAGGAGATTTGGGACCTCACACTTCAAGAGGCCGTTCGGACCGCGTTGGCGAATTCCAAGACGTTGCGGAACATGGGCGGACTTCTTGTGACACCGGTTGTGCCAGAGACCAAGCGCAAGATTTTCGCCGGCCATGGCACCGGTGGCTCCGTTCGGGAATCGAACGCCGTTCGCAGTACGGATGTCTGCTTCGTCTTGGCGCGGACCAACAACGACACGACGCTGCCCGACTTCAGGGCCGGTGTG
This sequence comes from Pirellulales bacterium, assembly GCA_036379195.1. GTDB lineage: Bacteria > Planctomycetota > Planctomycetia > Pirellulales > JAICIG01 > JAICLL01. The sequence goes on along the minus strand of DASVHB010000292.1, from coordinate 25,062 downwards.
CGGGCCATGCTCAGTGACGTGGAGCGTGCTTACTGGGACTTGTATTTCAACTACCGCAGCCTGAACGCTGGGCAAGTCGGCCGCGACAGCGCATTGGCCAATTGGCGCAAGGTGTATGCCCTGTATATGGCCGGCAGCAAAGGTGGCGACGACGAGAAAGAAACGCAAGCCCGTGAGCAGTATTTTCTGTTTCGTACCCAGGTCGAGAATTCGCTTGGTGCGCTCTATACGGCCGAGAGCCGGCTGCGATCCGTGATGGGGGTAGCGCCGACCGACCGCCGCTTGATTCGCCCTACCGACGAACCGACCACAGACGAGGTCCGCTTCGAGTTGAAGGAGATCCTCGCCGAGGGACTCAATGGCGATGTTGAACGATCGCACGACCAGGAAGCAAAATTCGTTCAAGTGCTGACCAACGCCGTGCGCGACCTCGATCGTAACTACCAAGTGAGTATCACGATGGGGAATCGCCGCGAATCAGCCACCAAGCAGTTGGAAGTCGTCCAGTCGGCCTACGACGCCGGCACGGCGACGCTCGATATGCTGTTCGACGCCCAGCGCCGGCTGGCCGACGCCGAAATCGCCTATTACCGCGCACTGGTCGATTTTAACGTGGCGATCATGCAGGTCCACTTTCGCAAGAACACGCTCTTGGAATACAACGGCATTCTACTGACCGAAGGCGGCAGCGCTGGTTCCGACGTCCGCGAAAAATGATAATCAATCGTTAGGGCAATGAAAGTTCCTGGTACTGACCGGCGAGCGCCAATGCGGCCACGGCCTGCTCGCGGCGCACGCCCGGAAACCATGCGATAAAGTCATCGACAGTTGCGCCATCTTCCAGGTTCTCGAACAGGCGCCAATTGCTTGCCGCCAAGCGGGACCGCGTTTAGAGTAGCGGGGGGTGCTGCTCTTCGATCAGGCGGAGGTGCGAATCATGTGGAGCTGCTTGCGTTCGTCGCGGCGCCGTCGTCCAGAACACAAACGCCGCCGGAAAACGGCTGACAAATGGGCGCGCCGCCGCGTGCTTCGCGCCGCCGGCTGCGAACCGCTCGAACATCGAGTGCTGCTGACCGCCGCGGCGACCATCACCTGGACCGGCGGGTCGGCCACCGGCAGCAACTGGAGCGATCCGGCCAACTGGGACCTCCACCGCGCCCCCATCAGCGGCGATAGCCTCGTGTTTCCCGCCACCGCTCAGAATTTGGCGAACACCGACGACATCAGCGGATTGAGCGTCAACTCGATCACATTTCAAGGCGCGTTCGCCCCGGTGCCCGGTGGCTATCGCATCGGTGGCGACGACCTGACCCTGGGCGCAGGAGGCATCAGCGACGAAGGCACGCCGGGAAGCACGATCATTGGTGTGGTGAACCAGATCAATTTGAACCTAAATCTAAGTGCCGCGCAGACTTGGTCGAACGACAGCAAGCCAAACGATCTTAGCCGCGAGCTACTGGTCGTGAACGGGAACGTGAACAATGGCGGATTCGAGCTCACGGCCACTGGCAACGAGGTGATCGACGTTGCGGGAGCGATCAGCGGTAGCGGCGGTCTGACCGTCGGGCCACCCGCCTCGGGGCCGGCGTCGACCGTGGAACTCAAAAACGCCAACACGTACACAGGGGCCACCAACGTGGACGGCGACGGCGAGAGGCTCATCGTCGATGGCTCGACTGCTGCTGCGAGCGCTCTGGCGGTCGAAGTGGGCGCCACGCTCGGAGGGGCCGGCACAGTCGCCGGTCCGATCACGCTTAGTTTGGGCGCCGGGCCGGTGTCTGGCGGCACGCTCAGTCCGGGAGCCAGCCCCGATCCGACGAAAGATACGGGTACGCTCAACAATACCGCCGGCGTGACGTTCAAGGGCGCCCTTGGTGCCCAATCGGAGCCCTTCTTTGCTGTGCAGTTGGACGGCACCAGTGCCAGTCCCAGCAACGACCAACTCAACTCGTCGGGTGCGGTGGCGCTCAACGACGCGTCGCTCTACTTGACGCTGCTGCCCGGCGCGGGTCCGTTTAACGCGGGACAGCAGTTCGTGATCGTGCAGGTCGGCGCCCCGATCACAAGTACGTTTGCCGGTTTGCCCGAAGGTAGCACCGTCAGCGATGGAACGCAGAACTTCACGATCAGCTATGCCAACGACCGGGTCACGCTGACAGCGCTTCCGGAGGTGCCAGCGACCATCACCTGGACCGGCGGCTCGCCGACCAGCAGCAACTGGAGCGACCCGGCCAACTGGAACCTTGGCCGCGCGCCCGTCAGCGGCGATAGCCTCGTCTTTCCGGCCTCCGCCCAGCGGCTGGCCAACACCGACGACATCCCCGGTTTGAACGTCAACTCGATCACGTTCGAGGGCACGCTGACCACCAACACCGGCGGTTATCTACTCAGCGGAGACGATTTGAACGTCGGCGCCGGCGGCATCCTCGATAACGGCAACAGCAACGGCGCCACCTCGACGATCGGCAACCAGGTCGACTTGAACGTCGCGCTGGCCGCCGCGCAGACCTGGTCGGTCCACAGCAACGGCCTCCATCCTCTGACCGTTAAGGGCAACGTGGCCAACAACGGTTTCGCGCTGGCTGCCACGGGCAATGGCACCATCGACGTCGCAGGCCAGATCAGCGGCAGCGGCGGCCTTACCGCCGGCGATCCCAGCAGTTCCCTGACGCTCGACCTCGACCATGCCGACACGTACACCGGCGGAACGCAGATCGACGATGCAACCGTGACGGTCTCGGCGGATGGCGCCCTCGGACCGGGAGGGACCAACGACGCCGGCACCGCAATCGGCGCGTTTGGGCATTTGCTGTTTAATGCCGTCGCGTACAGCACGCCGGAAGCGATCGCCCTGAACGGCGGCGCCCTGCAGGGAGGCGGCGATTCCAGCTTCTCTGGACCCATCACCGTCACCGGTGCGCAGAGCGGTCCCTTCGGCGCTGGCGTTGACGGGGAAATCTCGGACCTGAACGCCCTCTCAACCTTCACGCTGAATGGCCCAACGTTGATGAACGATGGCCATGCCAACCTGCTGATCGAAAGTGGCCCACCGCTGCCTCAAGCTAGTGATGCGATGACCGTATCCACCAGCCCGCAAATCGTCATCGACAACGTAATCGGCGGCGTCGGCGGGCTGTGGCTCATCCATGCTGACCTGGTGCTCGGCGCCGCCAACACGTATCAAGGTCCCACCGACGTGGACCAAGACGGGACGCTCCTCGTCGACGGATCGACCGCCGCCGGGAACACGGTGAATGTCGCCCCGGGCTCCACGCTGGGCGGGTCGGGGACCATCGGCGGAACCGTCGTGGTGACCGGAGGCGGCATCAGTCCCGGCGCCGGCCCCGATGCGGACCTCGACACCGGCACGCTTACCACGAACGGCGATGTGACGCTCCAGGCTTCGAATCCGCCCCCTGGCGAGCAGATCGCGTCGAAACTTGCCGCCTTCTCGGTGCAAATCGGCGGCACAGCCGCGGCTCCGACGAGCGATCGGCTCAATTCCGCAGGAAGCGTTACGCTCGACGGTGCGGCTCTTAACCTGACCGCGTTGCCGGGCGCCGGGCCCTTCGACACCGGGCAGCAATTTGTGATCATCCAGGCCGGCGCGCCGATTACGTCGACCTTCATTGGCCTGCCGGAAGGGAGCACCGTGAGCGACGGCGTCCAGGATTTTACGATCAGCTATGCGGGCGACCGGGTGACGCTCACCGCGCTGCCGGCCGTTGCGGTGCAGACCTTCACGTATCTCAATGGCCAGGCGGCCGACAATACGGCCGCCACGTTCGTCCACAATCTTTATCGCGAGTTGCTGGGGCGCGAGGCCGGCGCCCAAGAGCAGGCGGCCTGGGTGAGTTTCTACGATCAAGCGGCGGCAACCGCAGGCGCCGCCGCCGCGCAGCAAACGATCGTGAACGGCTTCCTGAGCACGCCCGAATATCGCCAGCACCTGGTCGAAGTCATCTACGGCAACTTCCTGCACCGCGCGGCCGACGCCGGAGGCCTGGCGTTTTGGACGGGCGAACTGGCCGCCGGTGTCGATGAAAAGAATGTGCTGGCCGGCGTCGTCACTTCCAACGAATACTTCATCGATGCCGAGGGGCCGGACTATCCTCCCGCCAGCGCCACCCTTGCGGCGCAAGACTGGTTCAAGGCCCTGTACCGCGACATGCTCGGACGTAATGCCGACGCTGGCGGCCTTGCCTTTTGGACGCAGCAAACCGTATCGCACGACAGCACTGAAGGCCGCCTGGGCGTCGCTCTTGAATTCTTCAGCACGCCCGAAGTCAATCACAAGCTACTCGACGCCGGCGTTTCGGTCTCGGCGGGCGCGCCCGGCGCGCCCGGCACGCCCGCCGTCGGCGCCTACGCGCTGGCCGACCTGACGGGCAACGGTTGGGATAACCTTTATTTTCAAGGGCGCCTGAATGCCGCCGTGGTCGATTCGCTCTTCGATCAGCTTCAGGCCGGCGCGCCGTATGGCCAGACGATTGCCGGTATGCTCGCGATGCCAGAATACTTCGGGTAAATCCCTTTGAAATCAGCCGGGTTCGTCGAGTCTGACCCTGACTTCTTCCCGGAATCCCGCCTCCTGAATGCCGAATGCCGCCCGCCCTGCAACCGCCTGAGGACGAAGAGCGGCTCGATGAGCTGCTGAGCCGGCCGAGCGAGCGGGTGATCGACGCCTTTGGCCAGGTGAGGGGCGATGTGCTCGTGTGCGGCGCCTCGGGCAAGATGGGGCCGTCGCTGGCGCGCATGGTCAGGCGAGCCAGCGACGCCGCCGGCCTGCCGCGGCGAGTGTTTGGCGTCGCGCGATTTGCTGAAGGCGGCGAAGAAAAGCTCCAGGCGCAGGGCATCGAGACGATGCGTTGCGACCTGCTCGACGAAAACCAGGTGATGCGCTTGCCCGACGCCCAGAACGTGATCTTCATGGCCGGGCGGAAGTTCGGTTCGACGGGCGACGAAGGGCTGACGTGGGCCACCAACGCTTGGCTGCCCACGCTGGTCTGCCGCAAATACCGCCGCAGCCGGATCGTGGCTTTTTCGACGGGAAATATCTATGGCCTCGTGCCGGTCGACGGCGGCGGATCGCGCGAGGTGGACGTTCCGCAGCCGGTCGGCGAGTATGCCATGACTTGCCTGGCACGCGAACGGCTCTTCGGCTACTTCAGCCGCAAACACGGCACGCCCGTCGCCATCGTGCGGCTCAATTATGCTTGCGACTTGCGCTATGGCGTGCTGGTCGATCTGGCGCAGAAGATTGTCGCGGAACAGCCGATCGATTTAACGATGGGCCACTTCAACACCATCTGGCAGGGCGACGCCAACGCCATGGCACTACTAGCACTGGCTCGCGCCGCCACGCCATCGTGGACCGTGAATGTCACCGGCGTCGAAACGCTTTCAGTAAGAGCGGTTTGCCAGCGATTGGGTATGCTGCTGGATCAGCCCGTGCGGTTCGTCGGCAGCGAATCGCCGACGGCCTTGCTGAGCGATGCGTCGCTTGCCGTGGCAGAATTTGGTCCACCCACGATGCCCGCTGAGCAATTGATCGAATGGGTAGCAGCTTGGGTCAGCCGCGGCGGCCGAATGCTCGATAAGCCGACGCATTTTGAATCCCGCAGCGGAAAGTACTAGTGGGCGGAGGTACCATTATTGTTGTCGCGCGGGCCGCCGGGACGTAGAATCATGGAATGAATTAGGAGACAGAAGCGCCGAGGTGATGATGACGAGGGTTTCTATCTTGCCCGAACCTGGCGACGGCGGGGCGGTCCGGTATCGAGCGGTTTCGGGCGAGCAACAGTCGGTCGGCAACACGGCGGGCGAGGCACTCGACGCTCTCTCCGCCCAACTCCCTGCCGATAAGAAGGGCACGTTGGTGGTCGTGCAGAATCTTCAAGCCGACGAGTTTTTTACGAAACTGAAGTGCGCGCGGCTCGAAGAACTCATGACCCGCTGGCGCGTGGCTCGTGACGCTCGTTTAACTCTTCCCGCGATGGAACAAGCTGAACTTGAGCGACTTGTGCAGGAGGAGGTCGCCGCGGCGGGGCGCCGCGCCGCCGTCATCAGCAACGAGTTGGAAAAGTGAATCCGCGCTATCCCGCCGTCGCCCAGCGGGCTGCCCACCGTTGCGAGTATTGCCTCGCACCTGAGGCCGTCTTCAATTTTCCCTTTGAAGTCGAGCACATCATTCCGCCCGGGGCCGGAGGAACGGACGCCGACTCGAACCTCGCACTGGCTTGCCGCGCTTGCAATGTTTCCAAAAGCAACCACACGCGAATAGCCGACCCTGACTCGGGCGTGATTGTCGAACTCTTTCATCCCCGGCAGCAACGCTGGGAAGACCACTTCCGCGTGAACGAAAACGGCGTCATCATTGGCAAATCGCCGAGCGGACGGGCAACCGTCGCCTGTTTGCAAATGAATTCGCCACAACAGACGACGGCGCGTCGGCACTGGATTCGGCTGGAAATCTATCCATGACCGAGTTCAATGCATATCTGACGAAGCACTAGCGGAGGCGTGACCCATGACTTTCTCTCCAGACATCCGCCGTGTCCTGCAACAAGGCACCGTCATTCCGGCTTGCCCGCTGGCGCTCGACGCCGAACGAAAATGGGACGAGCGCCGGCAACGGGCGCTGTTGCGCTACTACCTCGAGGCCGGCGCCGGCGGCATCGCCCTCGGCGTCCACACCACTCAGTTCGCCATTCGAGAGCCGCGGCACGATCTGTATCGCCCGCTCTTGCGGTTCGCCGCGGCGGAAATGGCAGCGTGCGACCGCCCAGTAGTGCGAGTGGCCGGCGTGTGCGGCGAAACCGAACAAGCGTTGGAAGAAGCCGGCTTCGCCCGTGAGTGCGGCTATCATGCGGGCTTGCTCAATCTCTCGGCGCTGGCGGCGGCCAGCGAGGACGAACTGATCGATCATTGTCGGCGCGTGGGGGCGGTGCTGCCGGTGTTCGGGTTTTATCTGAACCCGGCCATCGGCGGCCGTTTGCTGCCGTATTCGTTCTGGCGGCGGTTCGCCGAGATCGACGCCGTCGTGGCCATCAAGATCGCGCCGTTCAACCGTTATCAGACGCTCGACGTGGTCCGCGCGGTGGTGGAGGCGGACCGCGACGACATCGCTCTCTACACCGGCAACGACGACAACATCGTGGCCGACCTGATTACGCCGTTTTGCTTCGAGCGCGACGGCCGCCGCGTCGAGCGGCGCATCGTGGGCGGCTTGCTCGGGCAATGGGCGGTGGGCACCCGGGCTGCCGTCGAGCTACTCGAACGGTGCCATCGCGCCGCCGCCAGCGGTTCGATACCTTGCGAACTGCTGGCCGACAACGTGGCCGTGACCGACATCAACGCCGCGCTGTTCGATGCCGCCCACGATTTCGCCGGCTGCATACCCGGCGTTCACGAAGTGCTCCGTCGCCAAGGCTTGCTGTCGGGCATCTGGTGTCTCGACCCGCGCCAAACCCTCGGTCCCGGCCAGGCCGAAGAAATCGATCGCGTGATGCGGGCCTATCCCGATTGGTTCGACGGTGAGTTCGTGCGAGATAACTTGGCGAGGTGGCTGGGCTAGTAGATTGGCGCAACTGTGCCGAGCGCGCCTTTTGGAAATATGATTGCGGCTCGGGATCGACTGCGTCATTGCGCCACCGCGCGATGTCGCCTTGATATCAACCTATACCGATGTGGTCGCGGTCTCGACCGACGGAAGAGAACGATGGCGTCGATCGGTTGCCATCGATGGCGTGGAAATCATAAGCATCCGAAATGGGCGGGTTCATGGAAATGCAGGGATTGATCCACCCGCGCCCGAATGACGAACGAGCGTAGCGGCTCCTGGACCTAAAGGGCCTCGACACCAGCGCGAACGACGGCTTGAAAAGTGCTGGCGGACGGATTCAAGATGTCCTGGTCCTTGCCCAGCCAACGCTTAAATTCCTGCATGGTGAAAAGCCGCAGCGCGTGGCACGCTACGTGAAACGCACCCTGCTTGTCCTCAACCACGATGGTATTCGCATCGATGCTCGAGCAATGCAGATCGGCGACCGACCAGGCCGGCGCCGTTTCCAACCTGCTGACGCCCGTGCATAACAGAAAAAGCGGTTCTTTCGTTTCGCGCATGTCCGTGAACCGAATCATCAGCATTCGATGTGGCGTGGCGAAATAGTGCTCGACGCTCGCCTGCCTGTCGCGAAGTTCGTCGAAATGCTCTTCACCGTCAGGAACAATCCAGCCATTCACCAGGCTCATCGATCTGTTCTCCTAACTCGCCGTAGAAGGTCGCTTTTTCTAGCAGAAGCTCGACCGTAAGGATTTCGTAAAGTTCTCGGTTCGTCCAACCGCGTTGCCCCAAGACCGGTTCATTGCGATGCAAGCCTCGCTTAAGCCAACGCTGAAACATCGCCTTCTGCATCCCTTTGAGTGTGAACCGGATCGTTTCCGCGTCGTTCATTGCGCGCAGGACACCATGCCACGGTTCGTCGTCGCGCGATGTCAACGCTAGAAACGGAAATGCCTCAAAACGACCGCTCTCCTTCGTGCGAAGCAGGTCCGCGAGTTCGTCGGCCGATTCGCTCAATCCCAGAACGATGCTCGTTCGCATCACGTTCCATTCACTCTTTCATTATAGCGAATGATTCGCAGTAACGCTTACTGAAACTATCTTGGCTACAGTGTTTTCACAAGGGTGGCCTTGTGCGTGAGACCGCTGCCGGCGATCAAGGGGAAGCAACCCCACGATTGCCGGACCGGTAAATCGCGCTGGTCTTGCACGTTTCTCCGCGGCGGATAGCCTGATACTCAGTCCCTAACCACCCGGAGGCCCGCCATGCACGATGAATTGAAGAGTTTGCTGCCCACGACCGATTTCACGCGCCGCCGTTTTGTGATGACGACGCTTGCCGGAGGCTTCGCTCTGGCGGTGCAGCCCGTTTCGGCCGAAACCATCACCACCAATAGCGAAGGCCTGGAGGCAGGCGAAGTCAAAGTGGAAACCGCCGACGGGCAGATGCCGGCCTATCGCGCCCTGCCTTCGCGGGGCGGCCCGTTTCCCGTCGTGCTGGTGGTGCAGGAAATCTTTGGCGTCCACGAGCACATCAAAGACATTTGCCGGCGATTGGCCAAGCGCGGCTACCTGGCGATCGCGCCGGCATTGTACGCTCGGCAGGGCGATGTCTCGAAGATCAGCGACTTCCGAGAAATCTTTTCGAAGGTCGTGTCGAAGGTGCCCGACGAGCAGGTAATGTCCGACCTGGACGCCGCCGTGGCCTGGGCCGAGAAATCGAAAGGCGACACCAAACGGCTAGCGGTCACCGGCTTCTGCTGGGGCGGACGGATCGTCTGGTTGTACGCGGCCCACTCCGCGAAGCTCAAGGCGGGCGTGGCCTGGTACGGCCGCCTGACCGGCGACAAAGACGACTTGCACCCCAAGCATCCGATCGACCTGGCGGCGTCGCTCAAGTGCCCGGTGCTGGGGCTTTACGGCGGGGCCGACCAAGGCATTCCGCTCGAATCGGTCGAGAAGATGCGGGCCGCCTTGAAGGAATCAAAGAGCAAATCGGAGATCGTGGTGTATCCCGACACGCCGCACGCCTTTTTTGCCGATTACCGTCCCAGCTATCGCCAGCAGCCGGCCGAGGACGGCTGGAAGCGAATGCTCGAATGGTTCGAGGCGCATGGCGTGAAATAGCCGCCGGTGGCAGACTGAGTTGAAAGCGCGTTGAAGCCGCGATGATGGGCTTTTTACCGATTTTGCAACGAATAGCCACAGATGAACGCAGATCGATTCATGCTTCCAACTGCGTTTATCCGTGGCTCTCAATTCGTCGCTGGCGATTCGATTTTACCAAGGGCGCCGTCCGTTTACGTCCGCTTGAACTGCCGGTCGAGATCTTCGCGGGTGAAGACCAACTCGGTGGGGCGCCCGTGAGGGCAGTGGTGGCTGTCTTGGGCCAGGTGGCGCTGCTCGACCAGCGCGGCCACTTCTTCGGGCGAAAGAGGGTCGCCGGCCTTGATCGCGGCCCGGCAGGCCAGCGAGTGCAGCAGCTCATCAAGCAAATCGCGGCGGTCGGGCGCCCGCCCGCCGGTGGTCAAGCGCTCGACGAGCGTTCGCAAGATTTCGACGGGGCTGCCGCCTGCCAGCATGGCGGGATAGCTGGAGATGAGCACCGTGTCGCCGCCGAAGGGCTCGACTTTGATGCCTAGCTTGGCCAAGAGTTCGCGCTCTTCGAGCACGGCGGCGGCGTCGCTGGCGCAGAGATCGACCGGTTCGGGCACCAGCAGGTGCTGCGCCTCAAGCGCCCCGGCCAGCACGCGCTCGCGCAACTGTTCATAGAGAATGCGCTCGTGCAAGGCGTGCTGGTCGATCACGGCCACGCCGTCGGCGGTTTCGGCCACCAGATAGCGATTGTGAATCTGCAACGCGCCGGCGGCACGAGAGACGCTGGAAGGCGGCGTATGCGACGTGTTGTCCGATCCATTGCCGGAACTGCCGTTCGCACTTTGGCTGGCCTGACCCGTCAGCGGCGTCAGCCGCAGGGGCATCGCGTCGAGCGTCGGCCGCGGAACCTCAAAGCGCGTCTGATGAGCGACGGCGAATTCCGGCCCGTTGACGGATGGTTCGCACGCTCTATCCGCTGTGCCCTGTGCCCTTTGCCCTGTCCCCTCGATCGCGGCCTGCCAATCGGCCATTTGCCCCTTGGCCCAGTCGACCAGCTCGCTGCGCAACTGGGCCGCGTGCTGGGCGTCGTGGGCGCCGCTGGGATCGCGCGCCTCGGCCGTCGCCGCGTCGAGCCGGTGCGTCAGATCGGTCGTCAAGAACTTGGTGCGCAGCGTGCCGAGCAGTTGGCTGTAGAGCCGCCCGCCATCCTGAAAGCGCACCTCAAGCTTGGTGGGATGCACGTTCACGTCGACCAGCTCGGGCGGCAGCTCGAGCGAGAGAAACGAAACCGGGCAGCGGCCCGTCAGCAGCAGCCCGCGATAAGCTTCGCTCAGGGCGTGCCCCAGCGAGCGATCGCGGATCGAACGCCCGTTGAGAAACAGGTATTGCATGCGGTTGTTGGGCCGGCTCTGGCTGGGATGGCCCACATAGCCCGACAGCCGCACCTCGCCGTCGCGGCTTTCGAGCCAAAGCAGCGCGTCGGCCAGCTCGCGTCCGAAGAAATGGGCGATCCGCGTCATCAGATCGTCGCAGGGAGGCAGCTCGTAAAGCGATCGCTGGTTGTGGCGCAGCGAAAAATGGACTCGCGGGTGGGCCAGGGCCAATCGCGTGAGCGCCTCGGTGACGTGCCCCATCTCGGTCGATACGGAGCGCATAAACTTGCGCCGCACCGGCGTGTTGAAAAAGAGATTGCGGACTTCGATGGCCGTGCCCGGTGCGCAGCCGCAGGGCGAAATCGGCGAAGCCTGCCCGGCCACCACTTCCAGCTCGGCGCCGGCTTGGGCGTCGCTGGTCCGGCTGCGAAGCGTCACTCGGCTGACTTCGGCGATCGAGGCCAGCGCCTCGCCCCGGAAACCCAGCGTTTGCACGCGGAACAGATCGTCGGCCACACGCAGCTTGCTGGTGGCATGGCTGGCCACCGCCAGGTTCAACTCGCCGGGAGCGATGCCGCAGCCGTTGTCGACCACGCGGATGGCGTCCAGTCCGCCTTGCTCGACCGAGACATCGACGCGCGTCGCCCCGGCGTCGAGCGAGTTTTCGACCAGCTCTTTGACCACGCTGGCCGGGCGTTCGATCACCTCGCCCGCCGCGATCTTATTGACGACGCTCGGCGGCAGTTGCTGGATCGAGGGCATGAGATTCCGTTCGAGAAATCAATCGCGATGCAGTGCGTAGGGCGACCTTCCCAGGTCGCCCACCGAGAATTACTTGAAGCCGCGCGGACGACCTAGGAAGGTCATCCTACGGACCGGTTGCAGCGTTTGCGGTCGCTGTTAGAGACCAAACTCCTTGATCTTACGATACAGCGTTCGCTCGCCGATGCCCAGCAGCGCGGCGGCCTCTTCGCGGTTGCCGCCGGTCAGCTTGAGCGTTTCGGCCACAAACAGCCGCTCGATTTCGGCCAGCGGCTTGCCGACCAGGCCGCCCAGATCGCCGCCGCCCGCGTCTGCCGGCCGGTCGGGCTGGTCGGCCGTTTCGGCCAGCTCGCTGGGCAGATCGTCCAGGTCGAGCACGCCATCGACATCGACCACCACCATGCTCTCGATCGTGTTGCGCAGCTCGCGCACGTTGCCGGGCCACGAGTAAGCCATCAGCCGCCGCCGGGCCGCGGTCGACATACTTTTGACCGGCTTCTCGTGCCGCTTGGCAAACTGCTTCATGAAGTGCTCGATCAACAGCGGAATGTCCTGGCTGCGCTCGGTCAGCCGCGGCAGGGTGACGGTGACTACTTTCAGCCGGTGATAGAGATCGTTGCGGAACGTGCCGGCGGCAATCTGCTGCTCCAGGTGGCGGTTGGTGGCCGAAAGCAGCCGCACATTGACCTTGATCGGGTCGTTCGAGCCGACGCGGGTGATCTCGCCGCTTTCGAGCACCCGCAGCAGCTTGATCTGCGTGGCCAGCGGCATATCGCCTACTTCGTCGAGAAACAGCGTGCCGCCGTGGGCGAACTCGAACTTGCCCACCCGATCGAACGAAGCGTCGGTGAAGGCCCCTTTGACATGCCCGAACAGCTCGCTCTCCAAGATATTCTCGCTGAGGGCCGCGCAGTTGAGGGCCACGAACGGCTTGTTCTTGCGCGGGCTGTTCTGGTGGACGGCCTGGGCCACCAGTTCCTTGCCGGTGCCGGTCTCGCCCTGAATGAGCACCGTGGCGTTGGTGGGGGCGATGCGTTTGAGCAGATTGATCACGTCGTTCATCTTGGGACTGGTGCCGACCACTCCCTCGAAGCCGAAGCGTTCGTCGAGCCGGCGGTGCAACTCGACGTTGGTGCGCCGCAGCTCGGCGCTTTCCGCCGCGCGTTCGACTACCGCCCGCAACTGGCCGATATCGAGCGGCTTGAGCAGATAATTGAACGCTCCCTGTTGCATGGCGGTGACGGCCGAAGGCACGGTGCCGTGGCCGGTGACCAGAATAACCTCGGCGTCGGGCAGGTCGTTCTTGGCGCGGGCCAAGATTTCCAGCCCGTCTACGTCGCTCATCATCAGATCGGTGACGATCACTTCAAACTGTTCGCGCTCGATCTGCTTGGCCCCGTCCGAACCCGATGTGGCCACGGTGCAGCGATAGCCGACCCGCTCCAGGCTCTCGGAAACGGCCTGCGCGTGTTGGGCATCGTTATCGATGATCAGCACACGGGCTGGCGGGCGGTCGGCGGTGAATCGGGCAGGCGCTTTTTCTGCGGAAACCATGCCGACGATGATACCGACCAACTTCAGACAGGGGGAGAGGGGACGACCACCGAGATGGGCATGCTGTCTCCATTGATCGCGGTGACCAGCTAAATCGTCATCGCCGGTTCGCGGCATCGAATTGCAGACCCGGCGGTGTATAATCATCGGCTTGTCCCTGACGGCTTTCTTGCCTCGCGTGGATTTGTTGTGGCCCAAGACACTGAAACCCAAACGCCTTCGACCGGCGCCATCGACCCCGACGCGGTATTGCCGCGCTTCGGGCTGAGCAGCTTTCGGCCGGGACAGCGCGAGGTGATCGAGACGGTGTTGGCCGGGCAAGACTGCCTGTGCGTCATGCCCACCGGCGGCGGCAAAAGCCTGTGCTACCAGTTGCCCGCCGTCGTCGCCGACGGTTTGACCCTGGTGGTCTCGCCGCTGATCGCCTTGATGAAAGACCAGGTCGACCAGTTGCAAGCCCGCGGCCTAAGCGCGACGTTCGTCAATAGCTCGCTGACGCCGGCGGAACAGCACGCGCGGCTGGCGGCCATGGCGGCCGGCGAATATCACCTGGTGTATGTCGTGCCCGAGCGTTTCCGCAGCCCGCGGTTTGTCGAGGCGGTGCGCGCCAAGCGGCTGCGGCTGTTGGCCATCGACGAGGCGCATTGCATCAGTCAATGGGGCCATGATTTCCGGCCCGACTACGCGCGGCTCGGCCGCTTTCGCGCGATGCTGGGCATGCCGCCCACGATTGCCCTGACCGCCACGGCCACCGAACGCGTCCGGTGCGACATCGTCGAGCAGCTCGCCCTGCGTTCGCCGCGGATTTTCATCACCGGCTTCGTGCGTCCCAATCTCCGCTATGAAGCGCAGTTGCCTTACGGCAAATCGCTGAAAGACCGAATGCTCGAGGGCTTTCTGCGCGAGAATCCCGGCTGTGGCATTGTCTACGCCTCGTCACGCAAGCGGTGCGAGGAGGTGGCGGCCTACATCCAGCAGAAGACGGGGCGCGGCACCGAGGTCTACCACGCGGGCATGCAGAGCGACGAGCGCCACCAGGCCCAAGACCGCTTCATGCAGGGCAAGTGCGAGATTGTGGTGGCCACCACCGCCTTTGGCATGGGCATCGACAAGCGCGACGTGCGGTTTGTGGTTCACTACAACCTGCCCGGCACGCTCGAGGGCTATTATCAAGAGGCGGGCCGCGCCGGGCGCGACGGCCTGCCTTCGCGGTGCCTGCTGCTGTTCAGCTTCAGCGACCGCAAGATCCAAGAGTTTTTTATCGAAAGCCGCTACCCTGCCCGCGAGATCGTCGAGCGGGTGTATCACTATCTGCGCGGCATTCCGCAAGACGTGATCGAGCTGACGCAACTGGAGATTAAGAACTCGCTTTCGCTAGAGATCAGCGCCGACGGCGTGGGCGCCTGCGAGCAACTATTGGAGAAGGCCGGCGTGCTCGAACGCCTGGAAAGCCGCGAAAACATGGCCCGTGTGAAGCTCGACAGCGATCTGCCAACATTGGTTGATCTGCTGCCGCGGCAGGCCAAGACGCAACGGCGCGTGCTCAAGGCCATCGAGCGGTTTGTGGGAGCGGTGCGCGGCGAATGGGTCGATCTGCCGCCGCGCGAACTGCTGGGCGAATTGGAAATGGACCAGGCCGCCCTGGCCCGCGCGCTGCGCGAGCTGCGCGAGTTGAAATCGTTTGACTACATTCCGCCGTTTCGCGGGCGGGCCATCCGCATGCTGGTGCGCGACACGCCTTTCGCAAAACTCGACCTCGATTTCAAGACGCTCGAAGAACGCAAGCAGGCCGAGTACGACAAGCTCAACCGGATGATCGCCTTCGCCGAAACGTCGCGCTGCCGCGAGCAGGAGATTCTGGCTTACTTCGGTCAGAAAGACGCCGAGCCGTGCGGACGTTGCGACAACTGCCAGCGGCGCGGCTTGCGCCCCGGATCGGCCAGCTTGGCGCCGCACGACGAGCCGGCTCGCTCAGACGGTCCCTCGCCGCAAGTTGAAAGCGACGAGCTGGTGCTCGTCGTTCGCAAAGTTCTCAGCGGCGTCGCCCGCACGCGCGGGCGATTCGGCAAGCACCTGATTGCGCAGATGCTCTGCGGTTCGACGAACGCCAAAATCAAAAAATTTGGTTTGGAGCGACTGACCACGCATGGACTGTTGAGCGATTTCAAGCAAGACCAGGTGGTCGAATTGCTCGATGTGTTGCTGTTGGTTGGGCATCTTTCGCAGGGCGGTTCAGATCACTTGCGCCCCACGGTGCAATTAACCGAGCGCGGCAAAAGCGTAATGACGGGCCTGGCGCCGCCGGGCTTATTGCCGCTCAGCCCCGAGCTGGCCAGGAGGTTTGAGGCTCGCGCCAAGCGTGCGGCACAGCCGCTCTCGGCTCAAGTAGCACAGCCGCCCTCGGCTCAAGTAGCACAGCCGCCCTCGGCTGTGGGCCGGCTGACTACACCGCCGAGGGCGGCTGTGCCACAGGCGCCACCTTCGCCCGCCGAGCTAGCCGACCGCGAGACGGGCGAGTTGCCTGGCCACTATTGGACCTGGCGATTGTTGTCGGCAGGCTTCACGCCCGAAGAGTGCATGGTCATTCGCGGCTGCGAGCGCGACGTGGTGCTCGACCACGCTCTGCGCGCGGCCGACAGCGGCTGGCAGGTCGAGCCGGCCTGGCTGCTCTCACATCAAGCGCTCGCATTGCTGACCGAAGTGATTGGGCCCGAAGAGCCAGACCGCATTCGGCCCCTGCTCGGCCGCCTGCCCGGCGTGCGTTACGAAGAGGTGCAACTGTTCCTCAAGTGCCGGCGTGCATCAAGCAACACCGGCGGGCCCGTGGGATGACCTTCCTAGGTCGTCCATACGGCGTCAAGTAGCTCCGCGGTAGACGACCTAGGAAGGTCATCCCACTGCTACTCTTGCAATCTTTCTCAAATCGGCCAACATACACGCATGGGCGATTCGCGGGCACTTTCGATGGGGCGGCGTGGTTGAGCAATGATGAGTTTCGTCACTCCCCTCAGCCCGTCGGCGCTGCGCGGCAAACTGCGTCGCTTCAGCGCGCTGTTGCCGGTCATCGAACAGCACGAGCGCGAGCTGGCGCCGCTGGCCGACCACGAATTGCGAAAACGCGGCCTGTCGCTGCGCTATCGGGCCAAAAGCCACGAACCGCTCGATCGGCTGTTGCCCGAAGCCTACGCCCTGGTGCGCGAGGCGGCGGGCCGCAAGCTGGGCATGCGCCACTTCGACGTGCAGATGCTGGGCGGCATCGCCATGCACCACCGCTCGATCATCGAAATGCAGACCGGCGAAGGCAAGACGCTCACCGCCACCCTGCCGGCTTACCTGAATGCCTTGACCGGCCGCGGCGTTCATGTGGCGACCGTCAACGACTACCTCGCCCGCCGCGACGGCCAGTGGATGGGGCCGATCTACGAGCTGCTTGGCCTGAAGGTCGGCATCCTTCAATCGACGACGACGCGGCACGAGCGCCGCGAAGCGTACGGCTGCGACATCACCTATGGCACGGCGGGCGATTTCGGTTTCGATTTTCTGCGAGACCGGCTGCTCTCGCGCCGCGTGGCCGAGGGTCTGACCGACCTCTTGGGTTCGATGCTGGGCGCCAGCGCCGAAGCCGAGGCCGAGCAACCGGTACACCGCAACTTGAACTTTGTATTGATCGACGAGGCCGACAGCATCTTGATCGACGACGCGCGCACGCCGATGTTCATCTCGGCGGCGTCGCCAGGCGACGAAGCGGTCGAAGTCGCATGCTATCGCTGGGCCGCCGAAGTCGCTCCGCGGTTCACCGAAAACGAACACTACGTTTATCAGCCCGACAAGCGGACGCTCGAATTGACCGCCGCGGGCCGCAAGCAGACCCGGCTGCTGCCCAAGCCCGTCGCCATGGACACGGTCGGTACGTTCCCCATATACGAATACGTCGAACGGGCGCTCCAGGTCGAGCGGCTGTTTCTGCGCGAGCGCGAATATGTGGTCCGCGACGGTCAGATTGTAATCGTCGATGAATACTCGGGCCGCCCCGCCGAAGGGCGCGTCTGGTTCGACGGCACCCAGCAAGCCGTGCAAGCCAAAGAAGGGCTGCCGATCAGTGTATCGACCGGCCACGCCGCCCGTGTCACCGTGCAAGACTTCTTCTTGCGCTACGAGCGGTTGTGCGGCATGACGGCCACCATTCGCGATTCGGCCCGCGAGCTGCGAAAAATTTGCGAGGTCGACGTGGTGGCCGTTCCCACGCATCGTCCGGTGATTCGCGAGCGCTGGCCGGATCGCGTCTTCGGCTGCGCCCAAGACAAATGGGCCGCCATCGTGCGAGAAATCAGCGACCTGCGCGAGCTGGGCCGCCCGGTGCTCATCGGCACGCGCTCGATCGACAAATCGCTGACGCTCTCCGCTTTGTTGCTCGAGGCCGGCATCGAGCATCAGGTGCTCAACGCTTATCACCTGGCCGAGGAAGCCGAAATTGTGGCCGCCGCCGGCGCTCGCGGGCAAGTGACCGTCTCGACCAACATGGCCGGTCGCGGCACCGATATCCGCCTGGGCGATGGCGTGGCCGAGCTGGGCGGCTTGCACGTGATTCTCAGCGAAATGCACGAGGCCGGGCGCATCGACCGGCAGCTTATGGGCCGCTGCGCCCGGCAAGGCGACCCTGGCACCTATCGGCAGTATCTCGCGCTCGACGACGACCTGCTGCGAACGGGCTTGGGGCACGAGCGGGCCGCGTGGCTGGCCGAATATGGCAGGACAAGTCCCGGTCCCTTCGATCACTTGTTATGGGCCTTCCGCAAGGCGCAGCAAGCGATCGAGCGGCGGCATTTCCGCGAGCGGCGCGGCTTGTTGCATTGGGAGAAAGAGCGGCAGAAAATCCAGCGCGAGCTGGGACAAGACGCCTGCATCGATGCCACTGGATGACAATTCGCAACGTTTGGTTTATCCTCGGTAGTCCCGGCCTTCGCGGCCGACCACAAGGGCGGGGGCTACCTGTCCCCATTTATGCGTCGGGCTGCCAGCATGAGCTCCGTTCGTGACTTTCAAAACAACGTTTCCGCCCTGGTGGTGGGCGACGTGATGCTCGATCGGCGGATCGCCGGCACGGTCGACCGCATCTCGCCCGAAGCCCCCGTGCCGGTGCTGCGCGTCAACAGCGAGCAGTACTGCCCTGGCGGCGCCGGACATGTGGCCGCTTCGATGGCTGCGCTGGGCTGCCATGTTTCTGTGGCCGGGGTCGTGGGCGACGATGCCGACGGCCGCCAGTTGCGAGAGCTCTTTCAACAAAACCCGCAGCTTGACGACCAACTGGTTTCACACCCCGGCGCGAGCACCGTCTGCAAGACCCGGCTGGTGGCCGGCACGCACCAGCAGTTGGCCCGGCTCGACCGCGAAGGCCCGCGCGAGCCGCTCGGCCTCGCCGCCGAAGAAATGGCCGACCGCTTGATCGCCCAGCTCGCTCATTACCAAGTCGTCGTGATCGCCGATTACGATAAAGGCGTCGTCACGGAACAGTTCGCAGGCAAGATCATCGCACACTGCCGCCAGGCGGGCGTGCCTTGCCTGGTCGACGGCAAGAAGCACGATTTCACTCCCTACGCCGGCGCCACGCTCTTGGCCCCCAACCAATTGGAGGTCGAGCGCGCCCTCGGCCGGCCCGTGCGCAGCGACGCCCAGTTTGCCGCGGTGGCCGAAGAGCTGCGCCAGCGGCTGGCGCTCGACTCGATGATCATCACCCGCGGCGCCGACGGCCTGACCGTGGCTTCGGCGCAAGGCGTCGCGCACATCGCCGCCGAGGCCCGCGAAGTGGCCGACGTGACCGGCGCCGGCGATACGGTGGTGGCCGTGCTGGCCGCCTGCCTGGCCGACCGCTGGCAGATCGAGCCGGCCTGCCGCCTGGCCGTGCTGGCCGCCGGCATCGCCGTGAGCAAGCCGGGCACCTACGTCGTTCACGCCGCCGAGCTTGACGCGGTGCATCGCGGGCTGTCGCCCAAAGTGGTCGACTGGGACGGCGCCAAAAAGCTCGTGGCCGCCGCCCAGCAAGCCGGCAAGCGCGTGGTGTTCACCAACGGCTGCTTCGACATCTTGCACGCGGGTCATCTGTCGTGCCTCGAGCGGTCGCGGCAGCAGGGCGACTTGCTCGTCGTCGGCTTGAATTCCGACGCCTCGGTGCGGGCCAACAAGGGACCGACCCGCCCGGTGATCACGCACGATCAGCGGGCGGCCCTATTGGCCGGGCTGGCCTGCGTCGACGTGGTGGTGATTTTCGAGGAAGAACGTCCCGAGCTACTGGTTCGGCATTTGGCGCCTGATATTCTGGTGAAAGGCAGCGACTACGCGCCCGAGCAGATCGCCGGCGCCGACTTTGTGATCAGCCGCGGCGGCAAGGTGGTCACGCTGCCCTTGGTTCCCGGTCTCAGCACGACCAAAATTCTTTCCGAGCAGCAGCGCCGATAGAGCTTCATGCGGATCAACGTTTCTCTGGAAAACTATTACGGCATTGGCGACCTGGTGTGCCTGTCGTGGATCGCCGAGGCGACGCGCGGCACGCCCGATCCGATTTCGTTTTACGCCCCGCGCGGCGTCAGATACACCGTGCTCGAACTGTTCGGGCAGCCAGTTTCGGACGATGCCACCAAGGCCGGGACGTGCATCTACCAGGCTTATCAGAACGAGCTGCAAGACGGCGGCAGGCGGCGGAGACTTGACTATTTCTGCGATCGGCTGGGCATTCAGACCGCGTTCCGCCGGCCGAAACTCGTGGCCTCCGCGGACGACATGCAATGGGCCAAACAAATCCGACAAGAGATTGGGGGCCAACACCTGGTATTGCTGTTCCCGCAGACCCATTGGATTCCGCGTGACTGGCCCGCCTGCTACTGGGTCGACCTGGCCTGGATGCTCCACGAGCGGCAGATTCAGACGGTGATGTTTCTGGCTCACGAAGACGCTCAATTCACAAACACGCCGCGTTTTTACTGGGGCTTTCCGCTGCCGAAAATCGCCGCCTTGATGAGCTTCTCCGACCTGGCCATCGGCGTCGACAGCGGCCCGGTGCATCTCTCGGCAACCATCGGCACGCCCACGATCGTCTTAACAGGACCTACTCGCCCGGAGTGCGTCTTCGGTCACATGCCCGAGGTCGTCGCCCTGACTAGCCGCGACGCGCCGGGCTGCGCGGGTTGCCACTTTCGCGCGCCGTTTCGTCCGGCCTGCGACCAGGGCTGCCAGTCTCTTTATTCGCTGACACCCTCGACGGTCACCGCCAGAATCGTTGCCGAGCTGGCGCGTCCCGGCCGTCCGACCCCGGTAGCGCATTGACGACGCGGCTGGCCGAATGAAGTATAGTAAGGCCGCAACACCTTTCGGGTTTCGAGCGAATGCCGCAAATTAACACTACCATCGGCTTGCACACGGGCCTGGGCGACATGGTTTGCCTGTCGTGGATCGCCGAAGGAACTCGCGCGACCCGCGACCCGGTGACTTTCTATGCCACGCATTCCAATCATTTGATTCTCAAGATTCTCGGCCAAGAAGTCAGCGATCGGCTCAGCGACCGCTGGGTAGCCGCCGGAGATTCTTATCTGACCGAGCTCAAAGAGCGGGGCAAGCGGCTGCGGCTTGATTACCTGCGCGAGTTCTTGGGCATCGAGGCGCCGTTTAAGCGGCCGCGCGTCGTGCTCTCGCCGGCCGACATCGAATGGGCCCACCAGAGCAGACGCGACCTTGGCGGCGGCGAGTTGGTGTTGCTTTTCCCGCAGGCGCTTTTTCCAAGCCGCACCTGGCCGGCCGCTTATTGGGTCGATCTGGCCTGGCAACTCAAGGAAAAAAACATCGCGACTATGGTGATGTTGGCCTACGAAGATAAGCGGTTCACGAACACTCCGCGCTACGCGTGGGGCTACGCCTTAAACCAGATTGCGGCCTTGATGACCGTCTCGAATCTGGTGGTGGGCAATGACAGTGGGCCGGCGCATTTGGCGGGAACGATCGGAGTGCCGACGATCGTCGCTCTGGGACCGACGCGCCGCGAGTGCGTCTTCGGCCACTTGCCCGAGGTGATCGGGCTGAGTAGCGACGCTCCTCCGGGCTGCGCCGGTTGTTCTTTTTCGGCTCCTTACCGCGCGGCCTGCGATCAGGGTTGCCAGATGCTTTACGCCTTGAAGCCCGACGCGATCTTGCAGCGTGTGCTTGAGGAATTGGCGAAAACTACCCGCCCGCAGGCGCGCGTCAGCACGGTGAAATAAGATGTCGAACCATGAGGAACCCGATGTGATCGCGCGGACCTGGAATCCGCGGCACAGCACCGTTTCGCTCTGGCAGGCGGTTCTTTGTGGCCAAGGCATCGACGTGAGCGACGCCGCCCACTCGCTGCCGCTGGAAGAATGGCCCGCGATCACCGCTTGCGAGCGCTTCGACCTAAGCTCCGAGAATATCGGCCACATTGGCGACACCCGCTCGAAAGAGTGTTACGACTTCATCTATGGCTGCCGCTTCTTGGAGAAGGCCCGCGCACCGGCGCGAGCGCTCGCCCAGTGCTGGTCTCTCATTAAGTCCCGCGGGTACCTGGGCATGCTGATCGCTGATGAGGATCTCTTCGAGCAAGGCAGATGGCCTTCGAGGTTCGATCCCAGGCACCAATGGACATTTACCATCCACAAGCCCGCGGGTGAAGCGGGTTCGTGGAGTCCGCGTTCGATCAATCTCCTGCAGTTGATTCTTGAGAATCTCAACGGCTTCCGGATTGTGCTTCTGCGCGTCGACGATACGGGCTACGATTACGCCATCCGCGGGCTCGATCAGACACTGCCCCCGAACCGCGCGGGCGCGCACATCGAGTGTATTCTGCAAAAGCTGCCCTCGCCCGTGCGGTGACGCGATGCAAAGCTACTCGCAACACGGTCAAGACGTGTGGGCGTTTCGGACGCTCCGCCAGAAGAAGAGCGGGTTCTTTATCGAATTAGGCGCGTTCGACGGAATCACGGGCAGCAACACCTTGATGCTCGAACAGTTGGGATGGCAGGGTATCTGCATCGAGCCGGCGCACTGGTACTTCGAGCGTCTTTGCGAAAACCGTTCTTGCATCTGCGTCAACGCGCTCATCGCCGGCGGCGATCGGCCCACGGCGACGTTTTTGCAAAGCCCCGATCAAATGTCGGGCATCGCCGATCATCGCTCGTGGCAAGCGCACGAAGTTCACAAAATCGAAATGCAAACCAGGCCGATGGTCGAGGTCTTACGCCAATGTCGCGCTCCGCGCGAAATCGACTATCTGAGTCTTGACGTCGAGGGCGCCGAAATGGAGATCCTGCGGGATTTCCCCTACGGCGAGTATCAGCTAGGGCTGCTCACCGTTGAGCACAATGCCGCCAGTCTCCCCGAGCGGATTTCCGTGAAAAATGAAATGTGCCGTCTGCTCGGCGGACGGGGTTATCGGTATGTAGGCGACTTGGTCGACGATGGCCTTTTCTGCAAGCCCGAATGGTTTGACGGCGCCACGGAAGCTTGGCGCGAACAATCGATCTCTCACTCAGAAAGCAAGCACTAGCAACCGCGCTGTCCGCGAATTATGATGCGGCCTGCCTATTCTCTCTCAGTTTGCTTCCGTCTGACGACACGCCGCATAAGGGATCCTGCGATGCAGCTTTGGCCGCAAATCATCGAAGACCAAGGGCTGGCCAAAGTGCCCGAGTCGGAGTGCCATCCGCACGCGCCCGAGGAATACGCCAGCCTGTTTCGCGGCCCCGGCGATGGCACCACCGAAGTCGAGTACCTCAATCTGCTCAACGCACTGGTAATGGCCTGCAAGCCGGAAACCGTCCTGGAGACGGGCTCGTACCGCGGCATGGGCACCTTGGCGTTGGCTGCGGCATTGGCTTCCAACGGTTTCGGCAAGCTGTATAGCATCGACCTGCAACCCCCCGACCTGCTGCGGCAGAATCTTGAGCGGTATGGATTGGTCGATCGCGTGGAAGTCGTGGCGACGCATTCGATCACGTTCTGCGCCAACTGGACCGGCGCCGAATTTGACTTCGCGTTTTTCGATTCCGACGTGCACTGCCGGGCGCGCGAGCACGACATCCTGCGCCGCCGCGGCAAGCTGGCGCCCGGCGCCATTTGCGTGTTCCACGACACCAGCGCCATTCGCCACGGCGTCGACACTAGTTTCGACTACATTCGCTATACGGAAGCGGCGCCGGGCCTGACGCTGCCCCTCTCACGCGGATTGAAGATCGTGCAGGATCCGCCACAGAGCGTCGGATATTCGCTTTAGCGCAGCGGCGTGAGCTTAAGCTCGCGGATGTCAAATTCCGAATCAAAGGCCGCGAGAAAGAGCCAATCGCGGTGTGGCACTGGCCAGTCGGGCGACAGCGACAACCGCCGCGCATCGCCCTGCCAATCGATCACTGGCGCCCGGTCGATTTGCAACAAGATCGAATTCGCGGTGACCCGGCACTCAAGCTCCACCTGCTTGTGCAACGGCAAGAATATGCCCGACTTCTTCGACTCGTTCTCATTCGCGGGCTTGCCGTCGAGGTTATGGATACCGCTGAACTGCTGCTGGTAGCCGTCGACCTCCAACATTGTCTGGCGGCCGCCCACGAGCACGCCCAGGCCGAGGCACTCCTGGCCTTGCAGTCGCTCCAGTTTCATCGATACGGCATAGGCCGGTGGCGGCTTCACGGGCACCTGCATCCGCGCCGCGAATTCGCAAGGCGTCCGTAAGTTGCTTTTTTCAAAGAACCAGAGGCCCTGTACGCGGTCCAACTCAGGATCGATTAGCTTAAGCAGATCGACGGGCGGCGGGCTGTTTTTGCCCGAGGCGCGTACGACCAAGCGCGGCGCGACTCGCGAAGGCGAGGCGGGCGGCAACGGGCTTTCGGCAGGCCAGTCCCAAGGCCGATAAGCCGCCATCACTCCCGTAATTCCTGCCCGCGGCCAGCTCTCTCGCTGCACGTTCTTACCCTCGGGAAAGGCGTTTTGGTGCAGCACGACGATCGTTTCCAGGTCCGCCTCTTCAATCACCGCCGTGTGATGGCCGAAGGTCCGTTGAAAGCCCGGCGCTTTGACTTCCACTCGCTCCATCTGCACGATGTCGCCGGGCAGCCACGGCTCGCGTTCGTCGAGCTCTCGTCCCCACTGGTACACGCCGCGCTTGCCGGTGCCGGCGGCCTTCAGACATTCTTCGGCCAGGTGCGTACAATCGCCGTCGCGCACCGACTGGCCAAGGTTTTGCCGGGCGTATTCGACCACCGCGCGGTTCATCGGCGGCAGGTTGTTGGCCAGCGACTGCGCGGCTGCCGGCAGCTCGAGAGTGGATGTCCACAACGCCTTGGACGAATTGGCCGGCAGCGCCGAAATCTTCAGAGACGGACGCCGCGCGGCGATCCACTCGATGCCGATCAGCACGTCACGGCCCGCTCGCTTGGCGGTCTGCGCGTCGCGCGGTTTGAACGAGCGCTCGACCGCTTCGAGACTGCTTAGACGCGAATCGGCGGCCGCGCGTACCGCGTCGATCTTCCGCCGGCGCAGGGCCTCGGTCAGTTCGACTCCCGCGGCCTGGCCCAGGTCCCACTCGGCCGCGGCCGCCGCTCGGCGGCGAACGGCCACCGCCACCGACTTGCCCTCGACCGCCTTGGCCAGCTTCGCGGCGGGTTCGTCCAGCAGTCGGCCCAGCTCGACGAAGTCGGCCCTTGCTCCCCGCGCCGCCAGGCA
>DASVHB010000291.1:0-2515 GCA_036379195.1 Pirellulales bacterium | reverse complement strand
CTTGCGCGTCGGGTTGGTTTTGCGAGCCTCTTGCGATTCTTGGGAACCTTCCGATGGCGGTTGCCGACGTTACGAAAGAACGGCTGCTGGAAACTGCCGGCGCGGTGTTCGCCGAAAAAGGATTCCGCGCGGCCACGGTGCGAGAAATCTGCCAGCGGGCACAGGCGAACCTGGCCTCAGTCAACTATTACTTCGGCGACAAAGAGCGGCTCTACATCGAGAGCATCAAGCGGGCGCACGGCCGCCGGGTGGAAGACGTGCCGCTGCCGCTGTGGACCGCCGGTACGCCCGCCGAAGCGCGGTTGAAAGGTTTTATCGAGACGCTGCTGGGGCGGATCCTGTGCGATCCGAACGACGATTGGCACGGGCAGCTCATGTTCCGTGAAATGCTGCATCCCACCGCGGCCTGCGGCGAACTGGTCGAAGAATACATCCGCCCGCATTTTGAATTGTTGCAGACGATTTTACGCGAGCTATCGCCGCCCGAGGCCACCGCTGAGCAGTTGCGACTGATCGCCTTTGGCATCGTCGGGCAATGCCTTTACTTTCGTATCGCCGGGCCGGTCGTCGGCCGGCTGCTGGCCGAGGAAGAACATCGGCGTTATCAGCGCGAATACCTGGCCGAGCACATTGCCAACTGGACGTTGGCCGCGTTGGGCGGGCAGTCGTTTTTTGACGCCCGTCGAGAGCGGACTGCGTGCCGTTCGACGGGAGGCTGAACCCATGACCTGGATCGCTTGGAAAATGCTGACCGGCAATCAGGGCAAATACCTGGGCATCATCCTGGGTATCGCCTTTGCCTCGCTGTTGATCGCGCAGCAAAGCTCGATTTTTTGCGGACTGATGTTGCTCACGACGAGCCAGATTCAAGATCTGGAAGGCGCCGATATCTGGGTGATGGACCCCAACGTGCAATTCGTCGACGACATCAAGCCCATGTCGGAGAACGATCTGTACCGAGTGCGCGGCGTGCCGGGCGTGGCCTGGGCGGTGCGGCTTTACAAAGGCATTACGCGGGCGCGGATGTCCAACGGCAATTTTCAGCAGATTATTCTGCTGGGGCTTGACGACGCCACGATGATCGGCGCCCCGCGCGAGATTGTGGCCGGCAAGTTGGCCGACCTGCGGCGGCCCGACGCCATCATCATGGACGAAGCCGGCTATAAACTGCTGTGGCCCGGCGAGCCGTACCGCCTGGGTCGCACGTTCGAGATGAACGACCGCCGCGCGCTTTTGGTCGGCGTCTGCAAAGCTCGCCGCACGTTCCAGACTTTCCCGATCGTCTACACGCGCTACACCGCGGCGGTGTCGTTTTCGCCGGCCGAGCGCAAGGTGCTGTCGTTTATTCTGGCTCAGCCCGAAAACGGCGCCGACGGCCAGGAAGTCTGCCGCCGCATCGAACGGCAAACCGGCCTGCAAGCGCTGACGCGCGAGCAGTTTAACTGGACGACCATCGTGTATTACATGCAAAAGACCGGCATTCCCGTGAATTTCGGCATCACGGTCTTGTTGGGCTTCTTGGTGGGCACGGCCATCGCCGGGCAAACGTTTTATCTGTTCACGATCGAAAACCTCAAGCAGTTCGGCGCGCTGAAGGCCATGGGCACCGGCAACCTGCGGCTGGTGGGCATGATCCTGTTTCAGTCGCTGGTGGTGGGAGTCATCGGCTATGGGCTGGGCATCGGAGCGGCGGCGGGGTTTGGCTGGGCGGTGAAGAACTCGGCACGGCTGGCGTTTTATATGCCGTGGCAGGTGTTGGCCGGCACGGGCGTGGCGGTGGTGTTTATCGCCATGCTTTCGAGTGTGTTGTCGATGCGGCGCGTGTTGCTGCTCGAACCCGCGGTGGTGTTTCAAGGTTGATCGATGAACTCAGCGTCTGATCATGTGGCGATTCGCTGCCGCGGCGTGACCAAAGAATTTGGCAGCGGTGGAGCGTTGGTGCAGGCCCTGCGCGGCGTCGATCTCGACGTCTTTCCCGGCGAATTGACGCTGCTGGCCGGACCCAGCGGCTGCGGCAAAACGACGCTGCTGTCGGTGGTGGCGGGCATCATGCGCCCCACCGCCGGCGAAGTCACCGTGTTAGGCACCAACCTGCAAACGCTGTCCGCCCACGAACTGGTGCGCTTCCGCGGGGTACACATTGGGTTTGTGTTTCAGCAGTTCAATTTGCTGCCGGCGCTCACCGCCGCCGAAAACGTCACCGTGCCGCTGATCGTGGCCGGTTGGTCGCGGCGGCGGGCCTTGGCCAAAGCCAGCGAGCTGCTCGACAAAATGGGCATGGCCGATCGTCGCGACCACCTGCCGGGCATGCTCTCGGGCGGCCAGCAGCAACGAGTGGCGATTGCCCGGGCGCTGATTCACGAGCCGCAGCTTTTGGTGTGCGACGAGCCGACCTCGGCGCTCGACGCGCGCACCGGGCACACCATCATGGAGTTGCTGCGCGGCGTAGCCTTGGAGAGCGGCCGGGCGGTGGTCGTGGTGACCCACGACAGTCGCGTGTTCAGCTTTGGCGACC
>DASVHB010000290.1:0-7972 GCA_036379195.1 Pirellulales bacterium | reverse complement strand
GCAGAGGTCACGGGCTGCGTCGTAAAGGTTCTGCCCCGTCGCGGTCGTCCAGAGGTCCAGGGCGTTGCCCGATCGGCCGCACTTGAAGCAATGGAAGCTGTGCTGCTCAAGGTTGACGGAGAAGCAGCAGCTCGTGCCGGAAGAGGAACCGTGTAGCGGGCAAGGGCCGCGCTGCTGGGCGTGCGCGGGCTCTGGGCGTCGGTCAAAAAAACCGGCCTCACGGGGCGGGTCAATTCGTCGAAAGGTCGATCCTGGATATGTAAACGCACGTTCACTGCCCGGCGAGCGATTGCCGCTAGCCCGGATTATTCATCAGGCCACACAAACCCGAAGCGTAAGCGAGGAGGAGCAACGGACTTGCCTCGCTTGCGCTTCGGGTTGGTGTAAGACCACCGTGGCTCGGATATCCCAAGGGCGGATGAATAATCCGTGCCAGAGGTCTGTAGGAAACAGACTGGGGCAGGGCTATGATAAAAGGACTAAGCGATCGAAACGTGACGAGGATTTTCCATGTTGACGATCAATACACCGCCGCCCGGCACGTTGCGTGACCCGCTTTATCCCGACTCCGATGGTCAACCAATGGGTGAAACGGGCTTCCATGTCTCCGCGATCGTCTATCTGATCTCGGCGTTGCGGCAACACTTCCACGGGCGCCGAGACGTTTATGTGGGCGGCGACATGTTTCTCTATTATGAAAAGGGCAATCCAGCGGCCTGCAAGGCGCCAGATGTCATGTACATCAAGGGCGTGCGCGGCAATCACGAGCGGCGGTCGTTTCGAACCTGGGAAGAAGGCGTCGCGCCGACGGTGATTTTTGAAATCACTTCGTCCGGCACGCGCCGGAAGGATCAAGTCAGCAAGCCGCGTGTCTATGCGAGGCTGGGCGTGCCTGAGTATTTTATTTTCGACCCCGAGCGCGAGTATTTGTCCCCGCCGCTGCAAGGCTTCCGGCTCAAAGGAAAGCGCTACGTTGCCATCGGGCCCGATCGACAGGGGCGCTTGATCAGCGATCATCTGGCAATGGCGGTGGCGGCCGAGGGGTATCTTCCTCGGCTGATCGATCTCAAAACCGGAACGCCGCTGCCGACAATGAAAGAGCAGGCGGCCCTGGCGGCGAAAGCGGAGCAGGCGACAAAAAAAGCAGAGCGGGCGACGAGACAAGCTCGCGGACAAATCAAAAAGGCCGAACAAGCGGCCGAAGCCGAACGTCGCCGTGTCGCGGAGCTGGAAGCGGAGTTAGCGCAATTACGCGCCTCGCACAAACGCCGGCGCAACGGCAAACCAAACGGCAGGCAGTAACCGATCCCGTTCAGCCGCCGTCCGCCATGTCAGAGCCACAGCCGGTAGCCCCGGCCCTTGGGGCCGGCAGGTCTGAGGTAACGCGCTAGCCCGCCACGAGGGCGGGAGCTACCCCGCATTCCGGCGCGCCTCCGCGCCGCATAGCCAGGCGTGCAAACGCTCGAACTCTTCCGGGCCGGAAAAGTGAACGATAATGCGGCCGCGGCCTTTGATGTTTTGCCGCACGTCAACCTTGGTGCCCAGCGCCGTGCGGAACTCCTGCTCAAGCGAGGTCAGATGATGCCCGCGTGAGCGTGCGGATTTGGCCTTCGGCTCGTCGCCGCCCACCACCGACAACGGCGAGGCATCGGCCGCGCGAATCGTCTCTTGCACGAGGCTTTCGACCGCGCGCACGCTCAACCCCTCGGCCACGATCCGCTGACAAAAGGCGACCTGCTCCGGCTCATCACCGAGCGGCAACAAGGCGCGAGCATGGCCCGGACTGATCTCGCCCGAACGAAGACTCTGCTGCACGGTCTCGGGCAATTCGAGCAGTCGAATCAAGTTGGCAATCGTCGAGCGATCGAGCTGCAATCGCCGGGCAAGCTCTTCTTGAGTGCAGCCATACGATTGGAGATACCGCTGGAACGACGCTGCCTTTTCCAGCGCATTCAGGTCTTTGCGCTGCAAATTCTCGACGATGGCGATTTCGGCGGTCTTGCGATCGTCGGCCTCGATCACCTGCACGGGCACGTCGGGCCAGCCGGCCTTGATGGCCGCCCGCAGCCGCCGCTCGCCAGCCACAAGCTGGTAGCGCTCGTCGACCCGCCGCACCAGGATGGCTTGCAGCAAGCCATGCTCTTGCAGACTGTCGGCCAGCGAATCGATGTCGGCCTCGTCGAACTCTCGCCGCGGCTGGTAGGGATTGGCCTCGATATCGTAGACGCTCACGCGCAGCGGGCCCGTGGGCGCGTCCGTGCCGGTGGCGGGCACCACCGCGTGCTGCGGGGTGAGCGGGGCGCCCAGCAAGGCTTCAAGTCCACGACCCAATCTCTTCTCTTTACTCATTTTCTAAAACCTCCAGGCAAAGTTCCACGTAAGCGCGTGCCCCGCGCGTGCGGGGTGCATAGTCGATCACCGAGCGAGCGTGGCTAGGCGCTTCGCTGACCGCCACGTCGCGCGGGATGACCGTCCGATAGACAATCTCTCCAAAAAAATCGCGAACCTCGTCGTCGACTTCGTGCGTGAGCTCCAGCGAATGGTCGTACATCGTCAGCAAAATACCGCCGAAGCTCAGCCGGCCAGGGTGCTCGGTCATCACCTCTCGAATCACTTCGATCATCTGCGTCAGCCCCTCCATGGCGAAGTATTCGCATTGAATCGGCATCAGTACTTCCGACGAGTTGGCCAGGGCCATTCGCGTGAGTGCGCCGAGCGAGGGCGGACAGTCGATCAAAACAAAATCGTAGCCCGTCAAGCCGGCCGACAGATGACGTCGCAAGGTGGCCGACTGGTCGGGATCGGCGTGAGCCAGGGCATCGACATCGCGGAAGTTGCGGCTGCCGGCCAGCAGGTCGAGCCCCGTGGTGGCCGTGGTCCGCAGCGTTTCGGCCAGCGGTTGCTGCGACACGAGCGGGTGCCGCTCGGCGGGTGGTTGACCAAGCCCGCCGGTGGCGTTGCACTGCGGATCGAGATCGACCAACAGCGTGCGGGCGCCGCTCTTGGCCAAACCGACGGCCAGGTTGATGGCGGTGGTCGTCTTGCCGACGCCACCTGTTTGGTTCGCGATGCACAAAATGCGGCCCACCCAGGTCCCTCCTTGGACGCGGGCGATTCTAGCAGCGGCGCAGCATTAGGCGGAAGAGCAGTCGCAGGGGGGCAGGATTCGGGAGTCGGGATTCAGGATTCGGGAGGAGCATGGTAGTCCCGGCCCTTGTGGCCGGCGGGTTCCACGTGCAACCGGCAATCTATGCCCGCTCCCACGACCGGCAAATGTGGGATGGTCTTCCAGGCCGTCACACGGTGCACGAGCGCGGGCGGCGTTTCATGTGTAACCGGTCTCGTAGTACGCCGGGGCATCGCCCAGGCTCTGCCCCAGCCACCATGCTGCACTCAACGCGGTAATTCTATCTGGCCTCTGTAGAGAACGGACTCCGTGCAGTTCCGCGCAGGCGGCGCGAGGCCACCTCGCAGTTCGGACCCGAGCGCCATGGAACCTGTTGCCCACCGACCCTGGCGTGGCGTTTGGGGTGCTTTGAATTTGGGTGACCCGCTCGCAGTTCACGCCAACGGCACGGAGCCCGTTCCCTACAGACGCCGTCGGCGGGCAAGCTTCTACTCCAACGGATTGATCACCAGACCGCTCAGCAGCTTTGGGTAGAAATACGTGCTTTTGGCGGGCATCCGCTCGCGGTGCTCGCTGATCGAGCGAATATGGTCGACCGTGGCCGGCATCACAAGCGCCGCCAACGAGAACTCGTCGGATTCGAGACTTTCGACGACCTCGTTGACCAGATGCACGTACCGCGGCTTGGGCAGGTCGCGCGCGGCCAAGAGCGTGTCGATCACCAGGCGATGCAACAACGCCACGCCCAGCCCGCACCAGTCTTCGCTGTGGTCGCCGGCCACCTCGGCCATGCGCGACCGGCCTCTATCGGTGACCGTTGCCACCGTCCAGCGTTCGTCCTGGGCCGTGAAGAAGCCGATGGTTCCTTGCTGGTCGCCGTATTCGATTTCGTCCCAGATCGTCTGGGCCAGGTCGGCCCCTTCGCCGGCCACGCGAGTGGTAAAGCAGTCGCCGAGCTTGGCGGCAAGATCGCCCGACGACATCGCCGGCAGCCCGCGGAAGAGGCGATGCGTGGGCAGCACGATCATGCCCGGATCGCTCATGCCGACGCACATCATCAGCACGAAGTTGGCCGGATGGTTGCTGGGCAACGAGCCGCCGGCGGCGAGCTGATCGCGGTAGTTGCAAGCGGTCTCATAGCGATGGTGGCCATCGGCGATGAACACCGGTTTTGGTCCGACTTGCCCGGCCAGCCTGGCGATCACTTGCATGTCGGTGACCGGCCAAAGCCGATGGACGACGCCCAAATGGTCGGTGGCTTCAAGCGGCGTTTTGCCGGTAATCGCCCGTTCGAGCAGCTCCTGGGCTTCGCTTTGCGGATCGGGGTAGAGGCCAAACACTTGGCTCAGGTTCGCCTTGCACGCCTGCGTCAACAGCAGCCGGTCTTGTTTGGGACCGGCCATCGTCTCTTCGTGCGGATAGATCTTGCCTTCGCCAAACCGCTCCAGCCGCACGCGGGCCATGAAGCCACGCCGCGTGATCAACTTGCCGCCATGTTCAAACACGGTGTGATAGACGTATACCGCCGCGTCCGGCTCGGCGACAAGCACGCCATCCTTCCGCCAATTCTTCAAAAAATTGGCGGCACGGGTGTAGCGGTTCGATTGATCGCCGTCGCCCGGCTCGTGACGGTTGAGAATCAACCGGATGACGTTGGCCGGATGACGTTTGTACAGGTCGTCTTGCAGTTCCGGGCCGATGACATCGTAGGGCGGCGCCACCACGTCGCTGAGCGAGCCGACGTGTCCCAGGTTGTAACGTAGTCCGCGGAAGGCTTCGATTTGCATATCAGAGGTCAGAGGCCAGAGGTCGGAGGTCAGGGGAGCGGGCAGAGGCCAAGAGGTCGGAGGCCAGGATCTTAACGTAAGCGTCCTCGCTTGCGCAAGGCGGTGGGACCGGGACGGGCAGATCAGGAAGATTCAACGCGGGAGTGCTGAGTTTTCCCTGGCCTCTGGCCTCCGACCTCTGGCCCCTTTTCTTCTCCCTGACTTCTCATCCCTAATACCTGTAATACTCCGGCTTATACGGTCCCTCGGCGGGCACGCCGATGTACTCGGCTTGCTTCTTGGTGAGCCGGGTGAGCTTCACGCCCAGCTTGTCGAGGTGCAGCCGGGCAACCTCTTCGTCGAGTTGCTTAGGAAGGACGTGAAC
The DNA here is from genome assembly GCA_036379195.1 of Pirellulales bacterium. Lineage (GTDB taxonomy): Bacteria > Planctomycetota > Planctomycetia > Pirellulales > JAICIG01 > JAICLL01. Next base: position 2,694 of record DASVHB010000290.1, on the reverse strand, counting down.
GCCGATGGGGAACTTCTCCGGCTCGGTCCAGAGGGCGATTTGCGCCAACACCTGGTTGGAGAATGACGTCGACATCACGAACGACGGATGCCCGGTGGCGCACCCAAGGTTCACCAGTCGGCCTTCGGCGAGCACGAGGATCGAATGCCCGTCGGCGAACGTATAGCGATCGACCTGTGGCTTAATTTCCAGTTTCCGCACGTTCTTTTGGCTGTTGAGCCAGGCCATGTCGATCTCCAGATCGAAGTGACCAATGTTGCAAACGATCGCGTCGTTGGGCATGGCCTGCATATGCTTGCCGGTGATCACGTCGCAGTTGCCGGTGGCCGTCACGAAGATGTTGCCGCGTGGCGCAGCCTCATCCATCGTGGTGACTTCAAAGCCTTCCATCGCGGCTTGCAGGGCGTTGATGGGGTCGATCTCGGTGACGATCACGCGGGCGCCCAGCGACCGCATGGCATGCGCGCATCCCTTGCCGACGTCGCCATAGCCGGCGACGACGACGACCTTGCCCGCCACCATCACGTCGGTGGCCCGCTTGATGCCGTCGGCCAGCGATTCGCGGCAGCCATAGAGGTTGTCGAACTTGCTCTTGGTGACCGAGTCGTTGACATTGATGGCCGGCGCCTTCAGCTCATTGCGGGCGTGCATTTGATAGAGACGATGTACGCCGGTGGTGGTTTCTTCGGAGAGGCCGCGAATGCCCGACAGCAGTTCCGGATATTTTTGGTGGACCATCGCGGTCAGGTCGCCGCCATCGTCGAGAATCATGTTCAGCGGCTCGCCGTCGGGAAAGAAAAGCGTCTGCTCGATGCACCAGTCGAACTCGTCGCTCGACATGCCTTTCCAGGCGTAGACCGGAAAACCCGCCTTGGCGATGGCGGCGGCGGCGTGGTCTTGGGTCGAGAAGATGTTGCAACTGCTCCAAGTGACCTCGGCGCCCAGCTCTTTGAGCGTCTCGATCAGCACGGCGGTCTGAATGGTCATGTGCAGACAGCCGGCGATGCGGGCGCCCTTGAGCGGCTGCGTGGGACCGTATTTTTCGCGCAGTGCCATGAGGCCGGGCATTTCGTTCTCGGCCAGCATGATTTCTTTGCGGCCCCAATCGGCCAGCTTCATGTCGGCCACTTTGAACGGTAGCTTCGTTTCGACCTGAGACACGGTAACTCCTTATTTGAAGGCGACTTGTGCGGCGGTGCGGTTGCTGATGCGCTGGCCATCGGCGATGCGCGCGATTGGCCAGACCCCGCATAATAGGGCAGCCAAGGCGGGCTGGCAAGCGTTCAAGGTAGTCCCCGCACTCCGTGACGGGGATCACGGTCGCCCGAGGCGACCGCCCATCTCCGCCACGGAGTGTCGGAGCTACTTTGGCGGCTTGCGCCGCCGCGGGAACGCCACAGAGGGCGTTCCCTACAGGCGCTTCCCAAGCATCGCTATGTGCGACGCGGCAATGAAGGCGTCGACCTTGGAGGGATCTTTGCATCCCGGCGATGACTCGATGCCACTGGCCGTATCGACCGCGGCGGGCGATACCGCCGCGATCGCCTCGGCCACGTTCTGTGGGGTCAAACCACCGGCCAGGATCAGCGGAATCCCCAATTGCAGTTCATGGAACTGCCGGGCAACGGCCCAATCAATCGCTTGTCCCGTGCCGCCAAAGGCCCCTTCGCGGCAGGCGTCGGCAAGTACGGCGACGGGCATCGCAATAAGCCGGCGGCATTCGTCCAGGTAATCCACTAGCGGCTGCCAGCCAGCATTGCCTAGCCGGAATGCCCGAATCACGCGCAGTCCGGCGAGCTCGCCAAGCATGGATGGCAATTCGTCGCCGTGCAATTGCACGTAGTCGAGGTTCAGGCACTCGGCGGTTTGCCGAACCTCGTCGGCGCCGGCATTCACAAACACACCGACTTTCGCCACCTCGGCGGGCGCCGCCTCGGCAATGCCGCGGGCTTGATCGAGAGTCACCGCCCGAACGCTGCCACCGTAGAAGTTGATGCCGATGGCATCCGCTCCGGCGCCCGCGGCGTGTCGGGCGTCGTCCACGTTCGTAATGCCGCAAATCTTGACGCGAAACACAATCAAACGCGCGAGGAAACCGGATCGTCGAATTCGACGCTGGCGTACGACTTTTTCTTTTCGTCGGGCGTCAGCAAGAGCAAAACACTCATGTGCGACTGCACGTCATCGGGCAAGGGTTCAAGAAATTTCCACACGAGCTCGTGCCGGTCGGCCCGGCTTATTCCGGCGAAATCGGGATCAATAATCCGCGCGTGAATTGAGGCCCAGTTTCGCCGATAGACTTCAATTTCCGCCGCCGGATGCCCGCGCCCATATTGTTCGAGCGCGCTGGCGATGGCGTCGAGGCATTCATCACGCGAGCCGCGGGTTTTTGCTGGCATTACATCCTCCCGTCCGCCCAGCATACATTCCACGGAGTATCCTGCCAAATAGATTGCGCCGGTCGTTCGCTCGCCGCCCATTAAGAACTGGGCATCGTCCAGCCGCTGGCGCGCGGCCTGCGCAAAATCTGCGAGTATAGCGGCTGAGTCTTGGTGCTGAGTCTTGGTAGTGTTTTTGTTCCGCCAAGATGCCACCGGCTTGCCCGGTTGGAGTCTCACGTTGGCCGTCTACAGCAAGGCCGTTATCCCCGCCTTCTTTTTCCGTCGTGTACCGCGGGCTGTCCGCCCGCCGCAG
>DASVHB010000289.1:0-6806 GCA_036379195.1 Pirellulales bacterium | reverse complement strand
TCACGAGCCGGCAGAGTATCCTGGAAGCCTATGGCTTCCGACAATCTGGCACCGCCGCCGCGCATCCGGCCCTGGCAGTGGTTTGTCTTGGCGGCGGCAGCGCCCATCGCCCTCACCGCCCGCAAGCTGAATCTCGATCTCTGGCACGACGAGATCTATACCGTCATTACGTTCGTCGCCCGGGGTCCAGGGTTCATCGTCACCGACTATTCGCTGGCCAACAACCATGTGTTTTATTCGCTGGTGCTGTGGCCGTTCTATCGCATCTCCGACAGCGACCTGATGCTGCGGCTGCCGTCGCTGATGTTCACGATCGCCACGCTGGCCTTGGTGTTTCGGTTGGCGCTGCGCCGCCTTGGCCTGGTGGCGGCTGTTCTGGCCACCACCTTGCTTGGCCTGAATCAGATGTTCTTGATTCACACCATCCAGGTGCGCGGCTATGGATTGTCGATGTGTCTCATGGCCTGGCTGGTCGATCTGGCATTGGCGCCGCCCGGCGCTCCGGCGCGGCGGCGGCTGGCGGTCGCGCTGGTTGGCGCGGCGTTCCTCTATGTAATGCCGACCAACCTGCTGTTCTTTGTGCCGCTGGCCGCCGCGGCCCTCGCCGAGCGCTGGAGGCAAGATCGCCGCGGTACAAAGCGGTTGGCCTTCGACGCGGCCGCCTGGGCCGGGGCCGGCATCCTGGCCTTGCTCGCTTATCTTCCGATCGCCGCGCAGATTGCCGAGGTAAGCCGGCGTTCTCCGCGAGGGTCGTGGGGGAATGTGGCCACGCTCGCCGGCAATTTTTTCTCGCCCGCCCTGCGCGATCTGTGGTGGCTGGCGCCCGTCGCGGCCGCCGGCATGCTGGGGTGGACCTGCTGTGCTCGTTCTGCCGAACAGCGCCGAGGTGCGGCCGTGCCGCTGTTGGCCGGCGCCGTCGTGTGCGGCGCCTTTCTGCTCAGCGGTGCGTTGCGCATCAGCCCCTTCGAGCGGAACTATTGCCCTCTGTTGCCATTACTGGCCTTGGCGGCGGGCTGGTCGCTGGCCGGGCTTGCCTATGCGGTGCGGCGGCGATGGCCTAGCATTCCCGATGAGTTGATGGCGCTGGCCGGCTGGGCGCTCATTGGCCTGGCGCTGGCCCCGGCCCTGATCACCTACCCGCGCCGTCTCGATGAGCGGCGACGGCAGGTGGCCGCCTATAGCCGCTGGCCGGTGCAAGACGGTTACTACAATTATTACGCAGCCGACTTCCGGCCTTCGGAACTGGCCGCCTGGCTGGCCGACCAGCATATCGAGCGGCGGGCCTATGTGATTTGTTATGCCAAAGAAGATCACCTTGATGTGGCCTACGCGCTTGAGCATATCGCGCTGCCGATTTATCACGGGCTGCCTCGCAACCCGAGCGAGCGACCGGTCGAAGTGTTCGCCGTGTTGCCTGCCGATTGTCCCTGGGACCGGCTGGCCGAACGCTGCGGGCTGACGCGCGACGACGTTCGCCATTTCGAGCACCTCGGCGACTTTGGATATCACCAGCTATATCGATCGCGGCGGCCATTGCAGGTGGGGCTGCCCGCCGACAACGGCCCAGGCGAGTGAATCACCAATCGACCGCCACTTTGACGACGATCTTATGCAACTCGCCGACCCCCGCCAACGGCGCATGCGCGTCGGCGGGAAAGAAAATGGCAAATCTGCCCGGGGGCACGGCCAGCCACGTTTCGGGGGGTTCGGCGTAAAAGGCGATGTCGTTGTCGGGCAAGAACGGAACCTCCGGCGCAGAACATTCGGCGACCGGCCGATAACCGATTTCCTCTTCGCCGGCCAACGTGATTTGGATATCGATATAGCGGCGGTGCGATTCCAGCCGGGCCGCTTGTCGCCCCTTGCCGGGATCGCGGTTGACCAGTGCAAACAGTCGCTGGCCGTCGATCTCGTGCCGCCCGACGCTCAGGCGGTGTAGCTCGGTCTTGGCCACCCATCGCAGTGCGCCCGCGAAGCCCGGATGCAGCGACTCATAACGCGAGGCGTTCGAAATCAGGTCGAGAATCATCGGCGGTGCCACATATAATTCGTGCCTGCAACACAAGTTTGCGACGCCACCGGGTTTTTGACAAGCAGCCTCATTCCGAACATACTGGCCTATATTACCCAAACCCCCGAACGTTGCGGTTTACCGCCGAGGACGGCTCATGCAATCCCCTTATTCACGGTTCGCGGCGGGCTCCGTCGTTTTGGTTGCCCTCAGTACTGCCGCGGCAAAAGAAGCCTCCGAGCGGCAAGATGCGCCGGTCGCCAAGTTCGCCGCGCGTGAATCGTCGGCATCGCTCTCGACCACTACCGGTACGCCGAATGGCGCCGACGCGAATTCCGCCGCCCGGGCCGACGAGCGCGGAGCTGCGGCCGCGAGACCCTTGGACGATCCGGCGCTCGAACTTTCTGCCCCGCGAACCTATCAGTTTAAGCTGGTCGTGCGAGTCGAGGCGCCCAAAGAGGCAGCTTGCAAGAACGTGGTGGTCGTCTCTCCAATTCCCATGGATTGGTACGAGCAAAAGGTTCGCTTGCTCAGCCGCAAATACACCGAAGGAGGCAAGTATCGCGAGCAGGTGAAACGCGGGCAATGCGCCACGATGAAGTACCAGATACCGCGCATCGACCCCGGAGAATCGGCCTCGGTCGAACTGCTCTATGAAATCACTCGCTGGCGGATGCAATTCACGCTGCCGGGCGAAACCCTCGATTTCGCCAAAGGTCCGCCCGCCGACATCCGCGATCAGTATTCGCGCCAACCGCCGGGCCTGGAAATGAAGCACCCCAAGATCGTCAGCCTGGCCGCCGAACTGGAGAAGCAGCATGCCGCCGACGGGCCTTGGGAAATGGTCAAGGGCTTTTGGCAATGGACCCGCGACAACGTTGACTTTCAAAACGGCGATTTTCGCGGCGCGCTGTTCGCGCTGGAGCAACATTGCGGCGATTGTGAAGAAATGAGCGCGCTGTTTGTCAGCATGTGCCGGCTGTCGGGCGTGGTGGCCCGCAGTGTGTGGGTCGAAGGGCACAACTATCCAGAGTTTTATCTGCTCGATTCGCACGGCAAAGGGCACTGGATTCCCGCCCAGGTGCTGGGCCCGCCCTGGTTTGGCGAAATGGCCGAATATCGGCCCATTTTGCAAAAGGGCGACGCCTTTTACGACCCATTCAAGCGAAAATACGTACGCTACACGCCCCAGACCGCCCGCGCCGATGGCAACAGCGCCGAGCCAAAGCTGACGGTCGAGCACCTGGTTTTGGCCGATTCCGACATCAACGGCCCCACCTACGAGAACTCGAAGTAAGCGACGTTTCTGGGCACCCGCCCATTCGGATGGTATAATCGCCATCGCGTACTGAATTGCTTGGGCCTCTCGTTACGGAACGGGATCGATGAAAACGCCGGTCTCCCTGATTGTTCTGCGCTCGCTGTTTTTCCTGGTGGCGGGCGGCATTGCCGTGTCGCTGGTCCAGTCTGACCAGATGCCCGAAGCGGTTTGGGTGCCTTGGGCCACGTTCATCGGCATCATGCTTATCTCGTCGTTGGTCGTCGCCGTCGATACGCTGGCGCGGCGCAAGTCGCTCGACGTGATCTCGTCGGTCTATTTCGGGCTGATCGTCGGGCTGTTTCTATCGTATGTGGTAGGGCTTGCGCTGTCTCCGGTGATGCCGCTCAATCCTTGGCCCCGCGAGTGCATCCGGCTGGTGATGGCCCTCGTCCTGTGCTACACCTGCATCAGCTTGCTGATGCAGACGCGCAACGACTTTCGCTTTGTCATCCCGTATGTCGAGTTCTCGAAGGAAGTCAAAGGGCTCAAGCCGTTCGTGCTCGACACCAGCGTCGTGATCGATGGGCGCATCGCCGATGTGGTTGAGACAAAAGTGCTCGACAGCCAATTAATCATGCCACGTTTCGTGCTGGGCGAGTTGCAAGGCATTGCCGATAGCTCCGACCGGCTGCGCCGTAGCCGCGGACGCCGCGGACTCGACATTCTTAATCGGCTTCGCTCAAATCCCGGCATCGACTTGCAGATCTTCGACCGCAACCTGCCAGAGTTCGAGGGCCAGCCGGTCGACCTGAAGCTGGTGCTGCTGGCCAAGCATCTCGACGGCAAGGTGGTGACCAACGATTACAACCTGAACAAAGTGGCCCGGTTGCACGGCGTCGACGTCATCAATCTGAACGACCTGGCCAATGCGTTGAAGCCGATTTTTCTGCCCGGCGAATCGCTCGAGGTGCAATTGGTCAAGCCGGGCGAAGAGCCCGGCCAGGGCATCGGCTATCTGGACGACGGCACGATGATCGTGGTCGAAGGGGGCCGCGAACACTTGAACAAGCTGGTGAAGATTGCGGTGACCAGCGTGCTGCAGACCAGTGCCGGGCGGATGATTTTCGGGCGTTGCGAATCGGTGGTTCGCAAAGACGCCGCCAAAGCGTCGGCGAGTTGAAACGCAAGCGTTCGACCCGTCCGTCCCAACCTTGAACGGCAATCGGTCGATGTGGGTGTGATGAACTCGATACGTTCTTCGAAAGGCGCCGCCGTACTCTATACGCTGCTGCTGACGTTCAGCATGGCGGTGGCTTATCCGTTCAGCGCTGGCCCGGCCTGCGATCCGCGTGATTCATCACCGCTATACGCGCAGACGTTCAACCTGTCGGCGGCCTTTCCTTGATCAGCCGTGGAGGATCGACCGGAACCAGCTTGATGGCGGAGCGTCGGCGGGAAATTCCGCGACATCAAGCGAGTTGACGACGCCATAAAGATGGAAACGGCCGGTGAGGGGTGCTTGCGGCGCCGGCAGGTTGATTTCGCACGCCCGATGTCCTGGCGCGGCAGCGGGCTGGCGAACTACGGGAGCGAGTCGAGACCCACCGTCTGCGCGGGGAACAACACACGAACGCGCTGATCGGCGGTGATGACTTTGCATTGCTCCCGCTCGGCCAGCGCCACGTACAGGCAATCGTACACGCCGATTCGCACCGCTGAGGAAAGCGCGATCGTCTTCGGCATCAGAGGGACGAAGTCGTGGAAGTCGGGAGGCGTCGATAAAACGTCGCTAAAGAAGGCCGCGGCCATTGGCGGCTTGATGATTCCTTTGCGTTAAGCGCGGGTCAGCGCGTGGCCTATCTTCCGCAACGAAGGTAACGGGGGCGGAAAGCTCATTGTTTTGCCTCAGTCGAAAGTGGAAGAACGCTCTGTTTGGGTTAGCATAAACCCAAAAGGAGGTTCTTATGAAGAAGCCACGTCGTTTTTTTCCCGCCACTGAGAAGGTGGCCGCCCTCAAAAGGCATCTCGTCGAAAAGGTCGCCATTTCAGACCTGTGCAACGAACTGGACATCTCCCCCACGGTTTTCTATGCCTGGCTCAAGGCGTTTTTCGAGAACGGCCATGCCGCCTTCGAAAATGGTCGCAAGGGTAAAGCCGTCGAAGACGCCAAAGACAAGAAGATCGAGCGCCTCGAAGCCAAGCTGCAACGCAAAAACGAGGTCTTGGCCGAGCTCCTGGAGGAACACACCCTTTTAAAAAAAGAGTTTGGGGAACCTTGACCGGCCGCTGGATCCCCCATGATACGCGCGATGAGGTCGTCGATTTCGTGCGCTCCTGGTCGGACAAATGCGAACTGCCCGTATCGCGCCTGCTCCCTTGGGTCGGCATCGGCACCAGCAAGTTCCACGACTGGAAGCAACGCTTCGGCAAGGTCAACGAGCACAACGCCTGGGTCCCCCGCGATCATTGGCTCACCGAAGACGAAAAAGAACGCATCCGCGCCTTCGCTCAGACCCATCCGCTGGAAGGCTATCGCCGGCTCACCTTCATGATGATCGACGCCGACGTAGCCGCTTGTAGCCCGGCCAGCGTTTATCGCGTCCTGAAAAACGCGGGGCTGTTGGCCGGGCAATCGCCCACCATCACCAAGAAAGGCACCGGCTTCGTCCAGCCCCTCCAACCCCACGATCACTGGCACGTCGATGTCAGCTACCTCAACATCGCAGGCACTTTTTACTTCCTCTGCTCCGTCCTCGATGGATGCAGCCGTTTCGTCGTCCATTGGGAAATCCGCGAGAAAATGGAGGAATCCGACGTGGAAATCATCCTGCAACGTGCCCGTGAGGCATACCCCGGAGCCACGCCACGCATCATCACCGACAACGGCCCCCAGTTCATCGCCAAAGACTTCAAGGAATTTATCCGCATCGCGGGCATGACCCATGTCAAAACTTCGCCCTACTATCCACAGTCCAACGGCAAGATCGAACGCTGGCACAAAACCCTCAAAGGCGATTGCATCCGTGTGCAGGTGCCGCTGTCGCTGGACGACGCCCGGCGCCTCGTCAGCGATTACGTGGCCTATTACAACAACGTGCGCCTGCACAGCGCCATCGGCTATATCGCCCCCAGAGACAAGCTGGAGGGTCGAGACAAGGAAATCTTCGCCGCCCGCGACCGCAAGCTGGCCGAGGCTCGCGAGCGACGCAAACAACAACGCCAGGCCCAGCACGAGCGCCGGTCCTTTCCGACGGCGCCTGTCGCGCGCCCGGCCATTGACTTCCCCGCTGTCCGGGCCGCCGTCACGCGAACGTCCTCGAACTGCTCGGCTTTCAGGCGCAACGCCGCCACGGCGCCCAGCAGCGCGGCCCTTGCCCGCTACACGGTTCATCCTCCGGCACGAGCTGCTGCTTCTCCGTCAACCTTGAGCAGCACAGCTTCCATTGCTTCAAGTGCGGCCGATCGGGCAACGCCCTGGACCTCTGGACGACCGCGACGGGGCAGAACCTTTACGACGCAGCCCGTGACCTCTGC
>DASVHB010000288.1:0-3406 GCA_036379195.1 Pirellulales bacterium | reverse complement strand
CTGCCTTTCGGCAAGGGCGCCAGTTATCCAGGCGCGCCGATCTACGCGCGCTGGTCGCAGCACGCCTTGCTGCTGCCCTATATCGAGCAGCAGGCGTTGTATAACTCGATGGACTTTCGCTTTCCGCCGGCGACGCCGGGGATGGGCGGCATTGTGAATTTTATGCCTGCTTATTCCAACCCAGGCGGGCAGAACAACCTGCCATGCACGGTGCAAGTGCCCGGCTTTTTGTGCCCCTCTGACGGCACCACGGTCGATCCGGCCTGGCGCGGCCAAAACAACTATGCCGCCAACCAAGGAAGCTGGCTCTGCGACCGCACCCAAATGCTCGATCCAAACGCCCTCGTGGCGCCCACCGAGATACAAACAGGCGTCTTTTTCTATCTGAGCGCCGTGACTCTCGCAGACGTACTCGACGGCGTTAGCAATACGGCGTTCTTTAGCGAGAAGCTGCGAGGCCTGGGCAGCCCCGACCCGCGCCGCGACATGTTTATCATTCCCGCTCAAACGTCGCTGGCTAGCACTTATCTCACTTGCACGAACCTCGATCCGCTCTTCGCCACGCCGCTGACCAGCAAGTGGGGCTTTAGCTGGGTGATGGGTGAGAACTGCTGTACGCAATACAACCACGTGGCGCCGCCCAACTCGAATAGCTGCGGTGGCACCGGCTTCTCAGGCACAATGAGCAACATGGCCATGCAAGTCGCCCCCACCAGCGCTCACCCCACCGGGGTCAACGTCTGCATGGGAGACGGCTCGGTGCGATTTGTCAGCGACAACGTCGATCTGTTGATCTGGCGCGCGTCGGGCACCCGCCGCAGCAACGAAGCCATGAACCTGCCTACCCAGTGATTGGCGATTGCGAGAGCATACCATGAGAGAACAACGGACTTCATTAGACAAACGGCCTTGGCTGTGGGCAGCGCTGGTCTCGGTGGCGGCGGCGGGATGCAGCCATCGCTCGGCGGGCCATGAACGCTACGTGCCCGCCGCCGCGTTAGCCCGCGATGCGCTCGACCAGGTTTTGTCGGCGTGGAAAGATGGCAAAGCGGCCGGTCCTCTCGCGTCCCAATCGGCGCCCATCACCATCCAGGTGGCCGACGCCACGCGCAAGCCCGGGCAGCGGCTGGTAGACTACGACCTTTTGGGAGAGATCTCCGGCGAAGGTCCGCGCACGTTTGTCGTGCGGCTCAAACTTGATAATCCCGCCGCCCAGCTCGAAGCGGTTTACTACCTGGTGGGCATCGACCCGCTGTGGGTGTTTCGCCAGGAAGATTACGACGCCTTGATTCACTGGAGCGCCTGCGCGGCGGACGACGAAAACGCGCCGGAGACATTCGACCCGCGGACGGCGAGCATGGTCGAATCTGCCTCGCGAGGCGACTCCTCCGCACGATAACCCAGAGACAACCATGCATCGCAACACCTTATTCCTTTTTTTGACCGGAAGCGTTTTTTGGAGCACTGGCTGCGGCCGTCAGACCAACCTGAAAGACTACGTGCCCGCCCAGGCGGCGGCGCAAAGCGCTTTAAGCGCCGCGCTCGACGCTTGGAAATCGGGCAAACAGCCCGATCAGATCGGGGCTTCCAACCCGGCCGTGAACGCGCAGGACACTCTATGGCGCGACGGAAAAAAACTGACCGACTACCAGATCGTCGGCCCCGCGCAGGCGGATGATCAAAACCAATGGTTCACGGTCAAGCTCACGCTGGCGGGAGAGCCCGCGCCGAAAGAGGCAGCCTACGTCGTCTTAGGCAAAGACCCGCTCTGGGTGATGAGCGCAGACAGCTACCGGCAAACGTCCGGGGCGACCTCGGGGATGTAAGTCCATGATCATCGACAGTCCCTCGTCGGCGCATGAATCGAAATCGAAACCGCGCGATCCCGCGTCCCAACGCGAGCTTTGGGGGCGGCTGTGGTGGATGCTGCAATTAGCTCAGGTCCGTTTGCGCTTTCCGATCGTGCTAGTCGCGGCGTTCTTGATCGTCGGCCAGTGGCATGTGTTGCGCAATTACTGGGACACCTTCGTCGCGCCAGCTCGACTGACGGCGGCCGGCGGTGTCTCGGCCGACACCGAGTATTTTTGCCCGATGTGTCCCGGCGTCGTTTCCGATTGGCCTTCCAAGTGCTCGGTGTGCAATATGCCGCTGGTCCGCCGCAAGAAGGGCGAGGCGCTCCACCTGCCCGACGGCGTGGTGGCCCGCATGCAGCTTTCGCCTTATCGCGTGCAGTTGGCCGGCATTCGGATCGCGACGGCGGAATATCGACCCTTGGCCCGCGAGGTCGTAACCCAAGGCACCGTTTCGATGAATCGCCAGATCGACGCTGAAATCGACGAACAAGACGTTCCCCTTGTCGTCGTCGATACGCCCGCCGCGGTGACCAGCGGGGTGATGCCCGCGCATGAGGCATGGTCTGGGCGAGTTGTCGCCGTCGAGCACTATGTGAACCCCCGCAGCCGCCGAGCAAAGATCGGTGTGGTCGTCGACGATCCGCGGCAAGAGCTTTGGCCGGGCATGCGCGTGACGCTACAGATTGCCCGTCCGATGGCGGAGCTTGAACCATTCTGCTCTCAGCCGTCCGATCCGCCGCCGTTGGCCGAGGGTGAGCCGCGCAAGCTCTACACATGCCCCGATCATCCGCACGTGTTGCGCGAGAAGCGTGGCACCTGCCCAGAAGACAAAAACTCGCTGATCGAGCGGCCCTTAACCGAGCTGGAGCGCGTCGATTGGTGGTGCCCGATGCACCCCGCTGTTACCGCGCCGGACGCCGGGCGTCTCTGCGACCAGTGCGGCGGCATGAAGCTGCTGCCGCGGATCGTGCGCTATCGGCCGGCAGGCCAGGTGCTTGCCGTGCCCGAATCGGCGGTCATCGACTTGGGCGATCGCCGCGTCGTCTATATCGAACGAATGCCGGGCATGTTCGACGGCGTCGAAGTGGCGATTGGGCCGCGCTGTGGGACCGACTACCCGGTGATGGGCGGACTTGAGCCCGGACAGCGTGTAGCGTTCACCGGCGCGTTTTTGCTCGATGCCGAAACGCGGCTCAACCCCAGTGTGGCCGCAAGCTATTTCGGCGCCGCGCGCTCGGGCGATACGGCCAGCACCCGAGACGCGCCGGCCCTGCGCGCCGCGCCAACAACCACATCGGATGACGAAGCCGCCGCCATTCGCGAAGCGCTTGCCGAACTATCGCCTGCCGACCGTCTGGCCGTCGAGCGACAAAAGACTTGCCCGGTCACCGGTCTGGCGCTGGGATCGATGGGCGCGCCCCTCAAGGTCGAAGTTGGCGGGCGCACCGTTTGGATCTGCTGCGAAGGCTGCCGGAAAAAAGCGTCCGGAGGATTGTGATTTTAGATTTTGGATTTGTGATTGAAGTCATTGCTTAAAGTTAGGGTTGGCGACT
>DASVHB010000287.1:0-9724 GCA_036379195.1 Pirellulales bacterium | reverse complement strand
GCCCGTCTGCAAGGCATGGAAGACCTGACGATCAGCGACATCCGGCTCGATGAGACGCAAGCCCGCGTGACCATCTCCGACGTGCCCGACACGCCGGGCCTGGCCGCGGCGGTGTTCGAACAAATCGCCGAAGGGGGCATTTTTGTCGATATGATCGTGCAGAGCTTTGGCCGCCACGGTCGCGCGAACCTGAGCTTCACCGTGCCACAGGCCGCCTTCGACAAGGCCGTCAGCCTGAGCCAAGAGATCGCCCGGCGGCTGCGGTGCGGGGCCGTCACCAGTTCGGCCCGCGTGGCCAAGCTGTCGGTGTCGGGCATTGGCATGCGCAGCCATACGGGCGTGGCCATTCGCATGTTTCAGGCGCTGGCCGGGGCCGGCGTCAATCTGGAGATGATCAACACCAGCGAAGTGCGCGTCAACGTGGTGGTCGATGGCGCCGCCGGCCACCAGGCCCTCAAACGCCTGCAAGACGCCTTTGCCGACGTGCTGGGGTAAGGGGTGGTTTCGCAAAGTTGTATTGCTGATGGGCTAGCTGACAATAACCCGAAGCGCAAGCGAGGCAGAATCAGCCCACGGCCTCGCTTGCGCTTCGGGTTATTGTGGACGACCAACTCAACGTTAGGACGCCACCCGGTAAGGGGCAACATTGTCGGCCTGTGGGCCATCCGCTAGAATTCCTGGCTTTCGTGGAAGTTTTGCAATATCAAACGCCCGACCGAAAGGAACCTCGGCCACGTTCACCGCACGCGTTGGAATCGGCCACGACACGCACCGCCTGGCGCCCGGAGGCCCGCTGCGGCTAGGAGGCATCGATGTGCCGCACGATCAGAGCATGGTCGGCCACAGCGATGCTGATGTGCTGCTGCACGCCATCACCGACGCCTTGCTGGGCGCGGCCGCGCTGGGCGATATCGGCGAGTTGTTTCCCGACACCGACCCGGCCAACCGCGGGCGCGATTCGGCCGACATGCTGCGCCGGGCGCACCAGCGCGTGACCGAGGCGGGATGGCGCGTGGTCAACCTCGACGCCATCGTGTTTGCCGAGCGCCCCAAGCTGTCGGCCTTCAAGACGGCCATCCGGCAGCAAGTGGCCGACTTGCTGGGAGTCGAAGTCGAGCGGGTGGGCTTTAAGGCCAAGACGGGCGAGCGCGTCGGGCCGGTGGGAAGGCAAGAGGCCGTGATGGCCGAAGCCGTCGTGCTGCTCGAGGCCGTAGAACCAACATGAGCCGTTCCTGATCGACCGTTCTCAAGACGCGATGGCGATTCGAGTTTACAACACGCTCTCTAAAACCAAGGAAGCCTTCGAGCCGGTGTCGCCCGGCCGCGTGGGCATCTATCTCTGCGGGCCCACGGTTTACAAACCCAGCCACATCGGCCACATGGTGGGGCCGGTCATCTTCGACGCGATCAAGCGATATCTCACCTACTGCGGCTACCAGGTGTCGCTGGTGGTCAACATTACCGACGTCGACGACAAGCTGATTGCCGAATCGCAGCGGCGCGGCATCGCCATGTCGGCGTTGGCCGAAGAGATGACGGCCGATTATCACCGCAACCTCGAGGCGATGGGCATCGACACCATCGACCATTTTCCGCGGGCCACCGAAAACATGGGCGAGATTATCGCCTTCACCAGCCAGCTCATCGACAAGGGCTTTGCCTACGAGGCCGACGGCGATGTCTATTTCGAGGTGGGCCGCGACCCGCACTACGGCAAGCTGAGCCGCCGCGACGTGTCGGCCCTGCAGGGCGAAGGGGGCGAAATGGCCGAACGCAAACGCTCGGCCGCCGACTTTGCCCTCTGGAAAAGCGCCAAGCCAGGCGAACCCTCGTGGGACAGCCCCTGGGGCCAAGGCCGGCCCGGCTGGCACATCGAGTGTTCGGCCATGAGCCGCCGCCTGCTGGGCGAGACCTTCGACATTCACGGCGGCGGGCTCGACCTGGTCTTTCCGCATCACGAAAACGAAATTGCACAGAGCGAATGCTGTCACGGCAAGCCGCAGGCCAAGTATTGGCTGCACAACGGGCTGATGCAGTCGTCGCACGAAGTCGGCAAAGTCGGCGGGCGGCACACTCGCGAGCTGAACCCAGGCGATCAGGCGGCCCAGGAAGCCGGCAAAATGGGCAAGTCGAAAGGCGCCAGCGCATTTAGCGAGCTGCTGCGCAAGTATCCTGGTGAGACGATTCGCTTCTTTTTGCTGTCGACGCACTATCGGCGACCGATCGACTATAGCGAAGAGCGAATCGAAGAAGTCGGCAAGGGGCTGGAGACGTTCTATCGGTTTTTCAAACGCTACCAGCGCATCACCGGCCAGAGCTTTTATGATCTGCCGCCGGTGAAGAGCCGCGGGAAAGGCGAGTTCTCGCCCGGTGCCGAGCCGATCGAACAACAGGTTCATGTGCAGCGAGAACAGTTTCTGGAGGCGATGGACGACGATTTTAATACGGGGGGCGGCATCGGTGTGTTGTTTGAGTTGCTGCGCGGGCTGAACAAGTTTATCGACGAGGCGGGGCTGGAAACGGCCGCGGCGGCGCCGTCACGTCAGGTGACTCCGGCGCTGGTCGCCGGTCCGGCCCCGGCCATGGTCGCTGGACCGGCGTTGCCGGCCGGCTTGCCGCCGGCGGGTCTGCAGCGCGGCGTGAGCGTGTTGCGCGAGCTGACCGCCACGCTGGGACTGTTTCAATCGCCCGTCGCCGAACCGGCCGCCGCCGGCGATGAGCTGGTCGATCAACTGATGGATTTTGTGATTGCTCTGCGGGCAGAAGCGCGAAAGGGCAAGAACTTTGCCTTGGCCGACCGCATCCGCCAGGGCCTGAGCGAA
This sequence comes from Pirellulales bacterium, assembly GCA_036379195.1. GTDB lineage: Bacteria > Planctomycetota > Planctomycetia > Pirellulales > JAICIG01 > JAICLL01. The sequence continues at coordinate 6,902 of DASVHB010000287.1, read as the reverse complement.
CTGGGCATCGTCCTCGAAGACCGTCCCACCGGCACCGACTGGAGCCGGCCGTGAACAAGTGAAGCGGGCGACTGCGTGTTTTCTCTGTAGGGAACGCCCTCTGTGACGTTCCGTGAACTGCGAATCGACGTCGCTTCGCCTTCCGCGGAACGCCACAGAGGGCGTTCCCCACAGACGTCATCAACGTCGAAGGAATCGATGGCATCGAATCGCCGCGCCCCCAACCCCCAGTCTCCTGACCCCAGCCCCCAGTCCCCAGCCCCTCCTCGGGTCCTGGGCATCGATCCCGGGCTGAACACCACCGGTTACGGCGTGCTGGAGGTAGCGAGCGGCGGACCCAAATTGTGCGAAGCGGGCATCGTTCGTGGCCGCGATCGCAAATCGCTCACCGCGCGGCTCAGCGAGATCTTTGACGGCGTTCGCGAGGTGATCGCCCAATACCAACCGTGCGCGGTGGCCCTGGAGCAGCTTTACAGCCATTACGCGCGCCCCCGAACCGCAATTTTGATGGGGCATGCGCGCGGCGTCATCTGTCTGGCTGCCGCGCAAGCCGAAGTGCCCGTCATCAGCTATAGCGCGACGCAAGTGAAGAAGGTATTAACCGGCAACGGTCGAGCGAAGAAAGACCAGGTGCAACGGGCGGTGCGACAGGAGCTGCAACTCAATCGCTTGCCCGAACCCGCCGACGTGGCCGACGCCCTGGCGATTGCCTTGTGTCACTATTATCGCCAGCCCGAATGGGCGGTCCTCGCCCGCCGCAAAAGCATCGCGTCGCGACCCGGTTAGACGATGCGCCGCCTGCGCGGCAGCTCGCGGCGTTGTGCCGCGCGGTGGTCACCTTGTCGTCTTTCGCGTCTTTCGATGGAGGTGAACCGACGCCTGTACCGATACCTCAATCAGGCGGTCCAATAGCCACCCAAGGCGCGGTGCAAAATGGAAAAACTGAATCGACGTCCGCGGCGCGAGCGCGGCTGGAAATCGTGGTTTCGTTCGTTCTTCGAGGCCTCCCACGCCGCTGGCGGCTTTACCCGGCGCATGCGCCTCGAGTCGCTCGAGCCGCGCTGGGTGCGATCGTCCTTTGCCGTAACCGATAACTCGGACTCCGCGACCGACGTCAATTCGCTGCGCTACGCCATCGATAATCTTGCTGCGGGCACGGCGGCCAGCACCAACACCATCACCATCGAGAGCAACTTGGTCGGCGGTCAAATCATCACGCTGGGAAGCACGCTCGACATTAACCAAGGTGTGACGATCACGGGCGCGGGGCGAAATACCGTTAGCTCTGTCGATAATTCAGTCTGGATTAGCGGCAACAACGCGGTGGGCGTCTTCAAGGTCGAGTCGGGGGTCAATGCCTCCTTCGCGGGCGTGAACATCACGAAGGGCACCGCGGCCGAGGGCGGCGGCATTGACAATCTGGGGACGCTGTCGATCAGCAATTGCTCCCTGAGCTTCAATACGGCGACCTCGACGTCGTCGGCCGGCGGCGGCATCTACAATGGCAGCGGTACCCTGTCGGTCGCCAACTCGTGGATCGGCAACAACCAGGCGCCGTCGGCGACGGCCAGCGGCGGCGGCCTCTTTAACCAGAGCGGTTCGGTGTCGATTACCAACAGCACCATCAGCGGCAACTCAGCGGGGCCTTTCGCCCAGTGGTCTGGCGGCATTGGCGGCGGGGTGGTGAACGAAGCCGGTACGCTCTCGATCACGAACTCCACGGTGGAAGGCAATTTGGCCGGCACCAGCGGCGGCGGCATCGACAATCAGAGCACGACGTCGCTGGCCAATTGCACCCTAAGCGGAAATGAGGCGGGTTCCAGCGGCGGCGCCCTCTACAACGGCAGCGGCTCGCTGTCTATCGCCGACTGCACCATCAGCGGCAATTCGATCTGGACTAACAACGCCAGCGGCGTCGCCGGCGGCATCGACAACACGGCCACCGCGACGCTCCAGAATAGCATCGTTTCGAACAACAGCGCGCCCATCAGCCCCGACGCGGCGGGCGGCTTCACCGACCAGGGCAACAATCTGCTTGGGACGGCGCTGGACACCGGTTCGCCGCCCGCCTCCGATGTTTTTAGCAACAACCCCGGCCTGATGCCCGCTAGCCGCTATGATGGCGGCTCCCTAGATATGATGTCGCTCTTTTCCTGGAGTCCGGCGATCAAAGCCGGCTCCGTGCTTGGCGGCGGCATTCCCACAACCGATCAGCTCGACGACCCTCGTCCCACCACCGGTCCGATCGACATCGGCGCCGTTCAGTATTTGGGAGTGGGTTCCATTACGGGGACCGTCTTCGACGACCTCAACGGCAACGGCAGCCAAGATCCTGGCGAGGGCGGTATACCAGACGTCACCGTCTATCTGGACATGAGGCACAGCGGACAACTCGACGCGTACGATCCCTCGGCCGTCACCGACGGCAACGGCCATTACACGTTCAGCGGCGTGCAGGTCGGCCTCCTTGGCAGCTACACCGTTCGGGAGCAGGCCTTCCCCGGAAGCGCCAACTTCACCACCCCGGCAGGCGGCAGCGCAACCGTCAATCTGACGACGGCGGCGCCCGCGGCGACGGTCGATTTCGGTCAGATTCAGACGGGCGGGGCGCTGCCCGTCGTTACCCACCCGAATCTGTACAAGAACAACACCAGCGACGCCGGCATCAGCTACATCAAGTCGCTCTACCAGGCCATCCTGGACCGTCAGCCTGGCGTGCTGGAATACGAAACTTGGGTTGAATATCTCGACAGTTTGGGCGGCGTCGCGAACATCGCCGCCCGGCAGGATTTGGCCAACGAGATCTGGAACGCTCCGGAACACCGGGTGAACGAGGTGGACGCTTATTACCAATCGCTCCTCGGGCGCAGTGGCGTTGGGGATTCGGGCGCCATGTTTTGGGCCAACGAGCTGGAAGCCGGCGTGGGCGAATTGTCGGTCGTGCAAGCCATCATGAGTTCGGCGGAGTACCAGAACAAGACGGCGGGCAACAACACGTTGTTCGTGGAGAATCTGCTCGGGGAGCTGGGGGTCGCCGGTGGGAACAAAGGCCCCACCACCATCACGATCAACGGTTCGCCGCTCGACCTGCTGGCAGCGCTCGACAGCGGCCTGCTGAACCGCACCCAGGTGGTCAGCTACGCGGTGGCTTCCGATCAAGCGTTGCTGGCCACCGTGGGTGTGACGTATCAGGGCTACCTGCAGCGGCTGCCCGGAGTGGACGCCGGCTGGGCGTATTGGGCGGAAGCGATCCGGATTCACGGCGTGCAGTACGTGGGAGTCGCCATCTTCGCGTCGCCCGAATACTTCCACGACATTCAGGCGAACCTCTAGAAAGCCGTGCGCGATGACCGGTCGGGCTCTTGACCGAAGATAGCCCATGCCCCGGATCTGCGGTGGGGAGCCGGTGATCGATGAAAGACGGCTAAGACCCGGCAACCGTCAAAATTGCCTCTCCCATTCGTTCTAGACTTTCCACGTCCTGAATCGAGGGGTCATGCGGTCGCCATCGGCTTTCGGCCGCAGCAGAATGAGGCAACCGCCGCCACTTCCTCTGGATGCCTGGACTCCGAATCGACGACTGGCGGAACCCATAGCTTCACGGCGCGAGAGAACCAGAATGCCCCGTTGTCGCCTGCCTTTGTCGCCTGTAAAAGGTGCGGCCGCGCTGGCACGCTCGGACCACACGGGCAATCAATCGACCTCAATCCGACGCAGGAGGTCTTCGAACGATTCGGCGACTAGATGGACATTTTGGAACATTGCGTCTGGTGGTCTCGGCTCGCCATGGTCTTCAAGATAGTCCTCCTCATCTAAGGGCTCATTTCGTAGGTCCCAATAGTACACCTTACCTTCGTCCTTGCCACGGATTCCCAAAAGAATTTGACTTCCACCGCCATTGTCAGCAATTGGGATTAGATCGGCAGGAATTCTTCCAGAGAAAAAACGCATCCTTCTCTCAAGACTATAGGCATCATCAAAATTACTCTTAGTGCTCAAGACCACCAAAAGCTTCGAGCAGGCTCTTAAGATCCATGATTATCACACACAAGCGTCTATCGGTTACGAAGATCGTATGCACCTGACTGAAGGCAAATCAAGGCATCCAGACTCGTTCAGGCACCAACGGCCATGCCTCTCCGTTGCTCCTTCCTGCGAACCCCGAGTAAAGTTTGGATGCCTCGCCTAGATGCGCGTGGCTTTGCCAGAACCGTGCCCGACTCGATCCTGACGCCGCCACGACCGGCGTGGTACAATCGCAGGTGAGGATCCGCCATGCCGCTACGCGACCATTTCCGCTCACCCGTCAACGACAAGCACTCGTGGGATTCGCTCCACGCCATGTGGCCGGCCATGATCGTGCGGCAGCTCTTCGACATTCTCCCCTCTGGTTATAGTGCCGCTCCGGGTGTTCATTTTGGCAAGGACGTTGAGATCGACGTTTCCGCTTTTGCAGAAGACGAGACGGCCGACCGAATAACGAGCACCGGCGACAGCGGCCTTGCCACGGTCGCACAGCCGGCCCCCACGCTAACCTTGGAGGCCGACCTTTCCGATCAGGACGAATTCGAGGTGCGTATCTATGACGTCGAACACAGCCGGGAACTTGTGGCGGCCATCGAGATCGTCAGTCCATCGAACAAAGACCGACCTGAGAATCGCCGTGCGTTTGTCGCCAAGGTCGCCGCACTGCTTCAGAAGGAAGTGTGCGTCTCGGTCGTCGACCTGGTGACGATTCGCCAGTTCAACTTGTACGTGGACTTGCTGGAACTGATTGGCGGCGCCGACCCGCAGCTCGGCGCGGCGCCGCCGAACCTCTACGCGGTGACCATCCGCAGCCACCAGCAGCCGAAAAGACGGTCGCTGCTGGACCTATGGTACTATCCCATGCCGCTGGGGCAACCGCTGCCGACGCTGCCGATTTGGCTCGGCCCCGACCTCCGCGTGCTCCTACCGCTCGAGGCCAGCTACGAGGAAACCTGCCGGCTGCTGCACATTGCCTGACGCCGTTGAGCCATCAGCGGTTGGTCGACTGATCCTTTGCCCGTCGGCCGTTGGGCCCGATCGGACAGTCCAAGCGCCGACCTTTCCGGCGGGGCGACCACACGGCAGGTCCCATGATCTTGGAACTCAATCGGTCATTCCTTGCTCAAACCAACAGATCGCTCCGGCGCTCACACCGGCAACGGGTTGTCGCCTCATCCTGTCGGTGATATTGGCGACGACATTGGTGATCGGATTGAGCAGAATCCGATGAAGGGCAAGCCGAGCAGCGCCGCTGCTCCCGCGGACCACGGCAGCCTGGATACGGCTAGCACCCGACGATAGAATTAGATCGTCGACTTGGAGCGTTGCCCCCGCGTGGCCGAACATGGACCTGCCGCTCAAATTCCCCGATAACGCCGACGTCGTCGCCGAGGCGGCAGCGCGCTGGCGCGCGCTCTCGCCCGAAGAATGGGTGAGATCGTTTCGTGGAATTCTCCGGGCGGGGGCGCTCTTGATGCGGCGAGCCGAAAATAAAGAACGTCTGCGGCAATACCGACTTGAACAAGAAGAGCTAGCGCGCCGGGCAATTAGGGAGCTGATTGCACGTCATGCCCGATGACTTCGAATGGTGCGATGACGACCTGGTTGTCGCGGTAGAATTGCTGGCCGACGCGTTCCAGGCCAGGTCCGTCCGATACGCGCTTGTGGGCGGCCTGGCACTTGGCTTCCGTGGAAATCCACGCTTCACCCAGGACGTGGACGTCGTGTTAAACGTGCCGCCATTGACACTGCCGGACCTGCTCGACGATCTGTCGAAAAACGGGTTCGGATTCGACACGACAACGGTGATACACCAATACGTGCAGGAACACATGACGGTTCTGCACTTTGGCCAGATCCAGATCGATTGGATCAAACCGATGTTGCCGTTCTATCACCGGGCAATTCGCGACGCCACGGCGCGTCTTTGGACTGACGGCCATTCCGTCCAAGTCGCCACGACCGAATGCTTGATCGTCACGAAACTGGCCGCCTTCCGGCTGCAAGATCAGGCGGACATCGAATCGCTGCTGAGTGCAAATCGCGACACGATTGACGTGGATCTCATTCGCGCCGAATGGGCCGCCGTGGCCGCTGCGGACGACGAACGTAGCGTTTGGCTGGAGAAGACGATTACACGACTCTTGCCGTCACAGAAAGAGTAAGACGGGCTGGTGAGGGACATCCCTTCTTCCTCTTTGCCGCCTTTTTGGAAGATCTCAACGGGCTTGACGGCGGGCCACGGTCGGAAGCTTGTTCGACCGGGTTGCCCATCGTTTTGAAGAGGCTGACGGCTTTCACAAAGCCGGCATCGAGTTTCGGTTGATCCCCAATTGCTGCGATATATCATGCCCTAGGTTAAACGCCTTCATTTCCGCGTCGGACAACTTTCCGTCGGCATGGTAGTCCTCAATGACCGTGTTGCGGATCGCCTCGCGCGAGTCGTCTATTTGCGGAAAATCAACCATGAACGGACGCATCTCGGCAAAGGTATCATCGCTGCTGCCAGGCGGCCGCCGCCAGCATCTCGTCGGGCGTGAGTTCGCTGTCGTCGTAGACGTACTTTTGGAACTGCTGGCTCGTCATCACGATGCACGCCTTGCCGGCCGCGTCCCGCACTTCCAAGGGGCGGTCCTGCCGGCTGACGGCTTCGGGTTAGTGTTAGGGCTTCTAAGAGAATAACCGCCTCGCCGCGCTAGGGCAATAAAGTCGAAGTAGCGGACGAAAAACAACTTCGACGTACAGATTCCTCTCCCTCCGGGAGCAGCCGGGCGTTTACAACTTGCACCACGCGCAGTCTATTGAAGCCAGTCCGCGGGCCAATGGCCCTGCCGCCCGCCCGCGCCGAATGTTGCACGCCCAACTAAGGAAAGAAC
>DASVHB010000286.1:0-8535 GCA_036379195.1 Pirellulales bacterium | reverse complement strand
GATGTGCGCGATTTGACGGCGTATGCCGCGGATTATGCCAGCGACGTCTATGGCGAGCAGCGGCCCACCGCCATAATAACTCCATCGAGCTGCGTCGATGACCAACACAAAATGGTTGCTCCTTAGCGGCGGGTTCGCCGCTCTGGCGTTTATCGGCGGAAGCGTCGCCGGCTTTTTTGCCGGGGTCTATTCGACGCGCGCAGGATCCGAATTCATCGACGATCTGTTCGAGCAGGAAAAGCCAGCCGACGTAAAGAACGCAGTCGTACTTGCCAGGCCAAGTTTTGCCCTGAAGTATCCCGGCAACTGGAAAATCGACTCGACCGACGAAGACTACGATCCGGACCATAATTTTAGCGTTGAGTCGCCGGGATCGTGCTTTGTCAGTTTCATGATCTTCGACGCGGCCACCGATCCGGCGGACAACGCCGAAGCGCAAATCGCGGCCTATGCAGCGAACCTGATCCGCAACCCAACGCGCACTGATTTCGATACTTGGGGCTCGTTTCGAGGCAGCGGCGCTCTGCTCCGCGGCAAGCCGCTGGGGTTTTTGCCGGGCTACGTCAGGCTTTTTTCCGCCGCGGTCGATGAACGATCGTTCGTCATCATCGAATTTTGCTATGACGAAGACGCGAAAATGGTCGAGCCCGGGCTTCGACTGATTGAATCGTCGTTTGCGTTTCGGTAGCCCCATCTGCCATCACTCATGGCTAGCCGCCGCTTCACGCTTGCCGGGCTGATGCTAACCATCTGGGCCATCGCCCTAGCGCTCGGATATGTGGTGCCGATGTGGCGAGCCATCGAGCACGACGTCGATCCCGCCAACCGGGTCGAGGCGTTGACCATGTCAGCCGATGGCGCGACGGTCGCCGCGCGGTTCGGCGACGGGAAATTGCGCCTGTGGGACGCTGTAAGCGGGCGCTTGTTGAACACCATCGTCGTGCCCCTCCAGAGCAGCCGCATTGCTCTCGCGCGCGATGGCCGTTTGGTTGCGGCGGAAAGCGATGTTGGGGTCGCAGCAAAGGTCGCGCTGTGGGACGTCGCCACGGGCAAAGTCGTGCACGAGTTTACCGCCGCCCCCGAATGGCTCATCGAGTTTTCGCCTACCGACGATCGCTTTGCTCTCGCGGGTGGCAGCACCGTATTCATCCATTCGACAACCGATGAAGACGCCGCACCCGTCCGCGTGCAACTTGGCGCGTCCAGCGCGACGGCCATCGCTTTCTCACCGGACGGCCAGACGCTGGCCGTGGGAACCGACCAGTCCGGCGTCCGCCTGTTCGACTCGACGACGGGCGCTGGCCGGCAACGATCGATCGGTGACGGCGGCTCGGTCGCTCACGCGTTGGCGTTTTCGCCCGACGGCCGGCGTTTAGCGATGTCTGAATGGCCGCGTTCCACGCCCTCCTCGCATCGCGTGCGAATACACAACCTGCGCTCGGCGAAGACCCAAACGCTGCCGCGCGGCGATGATTTCATGGGGTACGAGGTAACCGCCTATCTGCCGGGCGGGCGCGTCCTGGCGGTTGTCCAAAACGACGAATTACGGCTCTTCGATGCGTCGTCTTACCGGCCCGTCGATTTCGATCAAGCCGATGGCATGGTGCAAGGCATTGCCGCCGGCCGCCGCGGCCCGCTGTTCGCCGTGGCCGGTCACAGCGGCATCGAGCTGCGCGACTGCCAGACGCTGAATGTCAAGCACGTGCTCTGGTCTGGCCCGCCGCCGCCAAACTTTGTGTTCCTTGGCGTCGGATATCTTTTATGGATCGTCGCCATCGGCTGGCGCGCGGCGCTCCGTTACGCCCGGACATGTCAGACCTGCGGCCGCCGCTACCAGCCGCTCCATCGTAACGAAGTGAGCACCGACTGCCCGACCTGCCGCGAACGAGCGCTCTATGCGACGATGACCGCCGAGCAGATCCGCCTGGCTGAGCGGCGGAAAATTCGCCGCGGCCTGCTTCGGCTGGTCAGCTTCTCTTGCCTTTGTGCGTTGCCGCTCAGCATTGCTTTTAGCGACACGATCGGCGTGCGATTCTGGCTAGCTTATGTCATCGCGGCGTTGGCCGCACTCGTCGCCATCTTTGCCTGCGGCATTGCCTATCTTTGGATTGCTCGCAGAACATCATCGCGAGTCCCGCCGCGGGGCAACTCATGATGCGGCGATCAATTGCCGCGGGCGTGCACGATCGAATGGCCGTAGGGTGGGCCGAGCGCAGCGAGTCCCACCGTTCGGCACCGCGGCGCGCCATTGCCCGCACTCATGTGCAGTGAAACATATTTGAACAACCTCTGCGATCCTGAGCAGATACGTCAATTGTATCGCCTGATTGATGGTATGATGGATCTGCCGAGACTGCTGGCGGTTTCGGCCTGGCAAGAGATCGACGACTTTGCAAAGGAGAGAAATATGCCGTTCATCACAGGCGCGGACATTGCCCTCCACGAGGAAGGGTTGGCGGAGGGCCTTGCCCGGGCACGGGAATACCTAATGACCGGAATCGAGGAACTGCTCGACCTTAAGTTCGACCCGTCGGGTCGAACGCTGCTGGCTGAGATTCGCCCGATTGAAGATCTCGACCTGCTGCGCAAAACCCTGCACCGCGTCAAGCAAGCAGGAAGTCCGGAAGCCTTGCGCGGGCTCTGGGCGAAAACCTTGATCTTCCTTGCGCCCCTACGCGGCAAAAACTGCACCACATGTGGCCTGCCCCAGGCACCGAAATCGGTTATGGGTCAGTCTAATGACGCGATTCTTTAGTCTCTATGTCGCCTCATCCTGCTCTAATTGGCGTAGAAAGTCTTCGGGAGACGGCGATGGCTCAGCGGAACTCTGCGCATTGCCGCCAGCGCGTTGTTGCAAATCGCGCAGCACTTCCCTTCTTGTCGGTGCTCGGGCAAGATCGGGAAACGATGGCCCAAGAAGGAACAGGAGCGAGAATCCTAAAAGCTTCAACGAAATAATGCCGCTGCCGAAGACCAGGCTGAGCCAATAAATGAGCATGATGGAACCGATCAATCGCAAGATGATGGCCGCCCAATTCGTTTTCCTCGGCGTGCTGTCACCGGAGGACTGGTAGGGATTCTGTTCGCTCACGATGCCGCCCTAATTCGGTTTGACAATTGCGCGGAGCAACAGCAAGATTAGAACATGCTGAACCGCTCACGCAAGAAGCCCCGCGAAAAAGGCAGCCCAACAGATACCCTTTGAGGCCGCTCGCAGAGCATCGCGAAATGGCAAGAATCAACGGTCGGGCGAGTAAGTCGAACGGCGTCGGAAAAGCGGTGAGCAAATCAAAGGCACAATGTCGGCAGACCATCGGCAGCGAAATCGCCGAAGGGCTGGAGGAATTTGCCGAGGCACTCAAGCGCGGGACCCGCATCGCAAAAGAGTTCACTTGTCGGCAGGCGCGGTTCGTCGTGAAAACGGGCAACTACACGCCGAAAAAGGTGCGCCAGACACGCCGGCGACTCCATTGCAGCCAGACGGTTTTCGCCGAAGTCATGGGAGTTACGCCCAATGCCGTGCGCTCGTGGGAACAAGGATCGCGGCCGCCCAGTAAGACGGCCTGCCGATTGATGGACGCCATCAATCGCGAGCCAGCGATCTGGATCGAGATGATCGCCGACGCGGCCGTGGTCAAGCCATTGCGCTGACAGGAAGTGCGGGCAGTTCGCTTAAAAGTCTGCGGTCGGCCTCAAATCTTTTGACAGCCCGGTCGTACGAACCGGTCGTCTTGGTCAGCACCAAGGAATACGGCCTCCCGCGTTTTTCCAGCGTGTGTTTTACGTCGCACCGATGCTTGCCGATCATGCCGATCAGGTGCTGGCGATCGAACTCGACAGCCGGTATGCGCGTGACCATCGTCACGGGATCAGCCAGAAAGGCCTTGAGCGAGGTGCAATGCTTGCACTTGCACGATACTTCGGCCGGGCGGCTCGCGTCGGCGGGCGGTTCGGGCCTGCGCGCGGTGGCGGCTTCGAGCCTCCGATGCACTGCCGCCAGCCATTCGGCCAGTTGCGGGTGAAGCGAACCGAGCCGCTGTTGTGACTGCGGCACGATCGCCCTTAGGCAAGGCACCTGGCACGTGCCCAAGTGAAAATCATCAGGCGATTCGCCGACAAATTTCAAGACCCGCGCCAACTCTGCGTCGCGGCCCGCGGCCACCAGCGCCTTGAGTAAAGGCAACAGCGATTTCTCGACGTCCGAGCTTTCGCGCCGGTCATCCGAATCGTCATGCCATCGACGCGATTCGCGCGGCTGGCAGAAGCGATTCACCGCCAGCGCGCATAGTTCACCGGCCAACGACGATTTGTGCGGATCTTCCATCTTGTCGCAGCATAGGGCAGACAGCCACTCCACGTCGCGCAGCGGCAACTCGTCCCGGCCACGAAGCTTCGTTTCGGACGACATCAGTTGCTTCAATTCGTTCGCGAAGGCCGACCAGCCAAAGCGCCGGCAGGCCGCCACGATGAACGAACTCAGCGGCAAATTCTGGTCGCGCTCGGCCGCGGTCGATAACATCCGTGCGATCGCATCGCGATCGTCCAACTTCAACACGCCCTTGAGGAAATCATCGTAAGGCGACTTCTCGCGGGCACCATAACCGCGGAAAGTCTGGGGCCACCTGGCGATGATCGCCTGGGCGAACCGGACGCAGTCGGCACGAGCCTCGTCGAGCCGTTTCTTCGGCGTCTTGGCGAGCCTGCCCACCATCGAGCAGAACAGCGGAATGCTGTCGTACGCTCCGGAGTCGGCGATGACGTCGAAGTGGTGGTCGCGACGCCAGACGACGATCGCCGAGCGGTGATACCAGCGGTCCAGCGTGTTGCCGTAATTGCCTCGGTAGCCTTCGTAGTCTTCCGAGGTGGGCTTCCAGTCGTCGATGGGTGTGGCCGAAACGATGGCCGTTAGATCGAAGCCGATCGACTGCCACGGTTGCTTTCTGCCGCTGAGATCGACCCACTGGTCGCCGTAGAGCTCTTCCTCAATGGTTTCACCGATTTCCAGTTCTCCCCGCGGCTGCGACGACCGCCGCCTGTATTCACCGTAACTGTCGTCGAAGGCAGATTGCGTCAGATGCCGCGAAACCTGAGCCAGATAGACGAGGCAATCGGCCTTGTCAGCCGCGGAGACAACCGTTTCGGCCAGCCGCCGGTCGGCGCCTTTGAGCAGATCGAGCGACAGGCCGCGCTCGGTATAATGATGCGTAAGCGCGAATACCAGCGGGGTCGCCGGTTGATTCACCGTCCACGACCGGATCGACTCGACCAACCGATCGGCCGGAGCAATTGGCTTGCCGACGGGCGTAGGCTTGCGTTTGATCCTTAGCACCAGATTGTACGCCAGGCAGAGCCGCGTGCCGTCGGTCACCCGCCGGACTTCGTGCTCGCAGTCGGCATAAAAGGCGGCGAAGCACGGAGCGGCGCCGCTCGCCGCGTCCTCAAACTTCAGGGTCCGCTCCGAGCCGCCGTGGCGCACGACCAGCTCGCCGCCCGCGAACCGATTGGGCAGCGCGACAATCATGCTCGCCACCATCCGGTCGTGCTTCTCGCTATCGCGGTGCTTCAGGAAGAATCCACCGGTTTTGTAGACCAGCAACTTGTAGAGTCTGGCTTCGACTTGCTCGGCGGGCAGGCCGAGTTGCTCAGCCGCCAGTTGTGTGGCGCCGGCGATGGCCGCGTTCCACTCGTCGCTGAGACGGAACTGACCGGGATCGAGCTCGAACGTGTTTCGCACCTTCTTGTCGACCAGCGTGCGCGTTCCTTTTCCGTAGGGCGCCGGCCGGCAGCGAGCGATGAGCGCCTTCGCCATCTTTGGCTTCAGGGGCAGCTCGATCGGTCCCAGCCCCTTCACCTCGATGCCTGGATCAACGACAGGCAGACAACCAGAGGCACAGAACCTGGAGGATCTGGCCGCTTCAGCAATCGCTTCGGAAAGCCATTCGACGGTGGCGGAACGAGACACTTGTAACCTCCTTGCTAGATGGCCGGATCGTGACCGGAAGGCGACTCAGATGAATTCAACGTGATCTCGCATTTCGTCGGTGGTTAAGCACGCGTCAATCATCACGAGCGAATGCACAATGTGCCCGATCGTGCGTGCCTCTTGGTGGCAGAACACGATGCCGCAGTGCGGCCGTTCTTGCGAGTGAAAGACAAGGAAATCCTCGTCGTGAGTCATGATCGCTCGTCTCTCAGCCAAAGCAAATCGCAGATGCTCTTCGTCATCAGCGCTGAGCAAGCCGGCGTCGCTGGTCGTGGTGACGTCGATGCCGCGACCTCGTAGCCCGGCCGCGACAGCAGGGTCGATGTGCTCATCAAGGTGGTAACGAACACTCATTACTCGTCGACAGCGCGCGGCAGCTTCGAAGGAATCGAGGCATTCATAGCCGCGGCAAATTCCCTGGCTTCGCGCATCTGCCGCTGGATGTCTTCGCGATGGTCAAAGTAGTAGGTCAGCGCGGCATGCACGTCGGCCAGCGACAATTGCGGGAAGTCGCTCACGATTTCGTTCGGCGACTTCCCCTGAAGTTCGTGCCAAACCACGATGTCTTCGACACGGATGCGAGTGCCTGCGACGCGGGGCTTTCCTCCGCAGACGCCGGGCGTTGCTTCGATATGGCTGACGGAAGTGGGCTGCATACGCGCATTGTAGCTTTGGGAGGTCGCGGAGTCACCCTGGCTCCTGGGATGGCGGCTTTGCTAGCCCAACTGGCGGTGCAGTTGCGTCTCTGTTTGCCACCAACGCTAGCCGGGTGGCAAACGACGCATCCTGTTGTTGTTTTCGCCGGCGCGAAAAAGACGTTTCTTTTGCGGAGCAAAAGACGACAATCTACGCTCCCGTCGGCGGCGCCGGCGACGAACCGTATAGCTTCGGCACGTCGCGCACGTCACGCAGCATGCCGCCGGCACGAGGGTCTTGACGCAGGCGCTCGGCCACTTCCGGACTGATCTCCAAATCGCCTTCCTCCAGGCCAAACTGCCAGCCGTAGACCCGCCGGATCGATTCGTCGAGCGTTTTGGGCGGACGCTCGGGATAATAATTGACGAACGTGCCGCCGCCCGCGTAAATGATGTTGCAGCCTTCGCTGCCCAGCTCTTCGCTCGACTTGGGATCGGTGTTCTTGATCCAACCCCAATCGCCGGGCACCCAGTGGTTCCACGGCACGTTGAACTGCCGCTCGAAGAGCCGCCCGTGCGTGCGATACGTGCCGTCGCGGTCGACCGTGGGAGTCAGTTCCATAAAGGGCCGCCGCGGGTCGAGCATCTGCTCCAACCGCGACATCGTCACCGTGCTCGCTTGCACGCGGTGGAAATAATCGAGTACGCCGTGCGTCGCAATGAATCGGCAAGCGCTGGTGCAGCCAATCTGGTAGTCGAACTTGCCGGTGAAAGCGTCGGCGATCGCCTGGCCGGCGCGGATGCCGGGCTTCAAAGTCCAATCGTCGCCGGTCATCGTTTCCCAGAATTGTCCGGTGTTGTACCGGTAGATCTTATCTTCGGGGAAGACCCAATCGGTGCGCGAGCCCCAGTAGACGATGTTCTGCCGAATGGCGAGGTGTTCTTGCAACCTCGCCACCGCGCAATGCTCGCCGCTGAACACGAACAACCGGCCCGGTTGCAACATCGCCGCCAAGATCTCTTTCTGCGAGACCAAAGCCAGCGTTTGTTGCTTTCCATGGCGATCGACATAAGCCACCATTTCGGGCGCCAGGCCCAGCCGTGGTTGCCGCGACAGTGCGAAGGTATCGGTTTCGCGCGGGGCGGAGTTGAGCGAATAGCCGATCCAAGCGCCTTGCGGCGACGTTTGCACACGCACCTGATCGGCGGTCCAGCCGAGTTGCGCCAGAAGTTGCTGCATTTGCCCGCTGACGCGCGCCACCTCGGCGACGCCGCCGGAAAAAACGATTCCCGTTTGCGTCGCGAATTCGGCAGGAAGCGATGTTGGACCGGGCGAAGCAACGCCGCCGAGCGCGTTGGGCAGTTTGCCGGAAGTGGTGGCCAGTGGCATGCCCGCGGCTGCCAGTTGCGGCGGGTTGCACATTGCCAGGCGCGGCGCGGCGAGCGCGATCGCCAGCGCGCATGCGCAGCGGGCAATCCACGATCGTCGCGGCTGGCTGGCGAAATACATAGCGCCTTACCTGGTGGGCCCTGCCCGCGACATTATGGTAGCAACCAAAAAACGCAAATGCACGCGGTCGCCACAGAAAAAGGATCTGGTGGCGAGTGGCGAGTGGCTGGGGCAGAGCCTGGGCGATGCCCCGGTGCATGCGCTTTGTGGCAACGCCTGACCGACGGGCTGATCGGTTTTGATGATCGAAACCGCTAATCGCGCGATTGCGGCGTTCGTAGGGCGACCTTCCCAGGTCGCCCACCAGCAGCAGTTCGAAGCGGCATGGACGACCTAGGAAGGTCATCCTACGGGCTAGCGCCGATCTCGTTTGTCAAAGTCCATTAGAGAGCGCCCGCTGTGGCGTTCGGCGGAGAGCAGGATGATGTCGATTGGGAGTTCCGGAACGCCACAGAGGGCGTTCCCTA
>DASVHB010000285.1:0-7825 GCA_036379195.1 Pirellulales bacterium | reverse complement strand
AGCGCAACTTTTCGACTTCGTGATCGTAAATGGCTTCCATCGGCAGCCCGATTTCGCCGTCGCTCACGAGGCTGACGGTGCTGATGACTTCGCCCGCCTGCACGGCGACAAACATATCGGTGGTGTCGAGCAACTGGTAAGGCGTCACCCGCATTTGAAACGGATTCTGCTCGATCAGGCCGGCGCGCGTGTAAGCGGCGTAGACCAATCGGAAGGCCGCCTCGCGTTCGGCGAACGAATCGGCGACCTTGAAGGCCACCGGCCCCGAATCGTCGTCGGCCGCCAGCGGGTCGCCCGGGCGATAAAGCTGGTAGGTTGCCATGAACTGCACCCATCGAGCTGGGCGCAGGGGCGCGGCGACACGCAGCGCGAGCGCCGCGCAATGCCTGAGCCAGCTCAAAAACCAGGAAGCGAAACGATGTGACGAGACGCACGAATGCCACGGCGGCGTCGGAATGCCCGAGCGACAGGAATCGCCGCTCTGGTGGAATTCTGGTGCAGCCGGACCGCTTATTTCGGCTCGGAAGAACTCTTCGCCGAGACGCGCAACCCTAGGTCGCCCTGATGCAATGTCAAAAGAAGGCTGTGACAATCACGGCAAGGAATCAGAATCGATCGAGAACGTGGGCGCAAATGCTGCGGTTGACGGTCGTGCCAGTTCTGTTGGCTTTGTGGCAGATCTATAGGCACGTGTATGCGCAACCGGCGGTTGATGCCATCCTCGTGCATCATCCACGGCACGGCCTGACTCACCGGGAACAGAGAGATTAGAATGGGCTTCAGGTCCGCGTATGCCGAGGCATCGCAAAGGCTCTGCCCCAGCCACCAGCCACCAGCCACCAGCCACCAGCCACTAACCACTAGCCACCGACTGTCATCTGTGGTGGGACGATCCCTCCCACCCCACTCCAGCGTCTTCCCATGATCGACCTGATTCTCGGCACCGCGGGGCACATCGATCACGGCAAAACTTCGCTGGTCAAGGCGCTGACGGGCGTCGATACCGACCGGCTGCCGGAAGAGAAGCAACGCGGCATTACCATCGACCTGGGCTTTGCCGAACTGACGCTGGGCGATGTGCGGCTGGGTATCGTCGATGTGCCCGGCCACGAACGGTTTGTGCGCAACATGCTGGCCGGGGCAACCGGCATCGATCTGGCGCTGCTGGTGGTGGCCGCGGACGATTCGGTCAAACCGCAGACCCGCGAGCATCTGGAGATTCTGCGGCTGCTCGGGCTGGAACACGGCGTCATCGCCCTGACCAAATGCGACTTGCCCGACCCCGACTGGCTCGAGCTGGTCGAGGCCGAAGTGCGCGAATTGGTGTCTGACACCTTTTTGGCTTCGGCGCCGGTCGTCCGCACCAGCGTGATGACGGGCGAAGGATTGGACCGCCTGCGCGAGTCGCTGCGGCAGGCCGCCAACGCCGCCGCGGGAGCCGCGCGAGTGCAACGCATCGGCGGGCCGTTTCGCATGGCGATCGACCGCACCTTCACCATCGCCGGGCATGGCACTGTGGTCACCGGTAGTGTGGCCAGCGGCCGGACAACGCTGGGCGAAGAACTGACCCTTGAGCCGGGTGGCTTGGCCGTGCGCGTCCGCGGGTTGCAAAACCACGACCGTCCGGCGGAGGAAGTGCATCGCGGCCAGCGGGCGGCCATCAATCTGGCTGGCGTGCATCACGACCAGATTGTACGCGGCCAAGAGCTGGCCTCGCCCGGCTATTTGCGGCCCAGCCGGCTGCTGTCGGCACGCGTGAGCCTGCTGCCCACGGCCGAACGCCCGCTGAAGCATCGCGCCCGCATTCGCTGCCATGTGGGCACCGCCGAGTTGATCGCATCGCTGTCGCTTTTGGATCGCGACCGCTTGCAACCGGGCGAAACCGCGTTCGCGCAGATTTTGCTGGGCGAACCAGCCGCGACGGTGTGGGGCCAGCCGCTGGTGATTCGCAGCGAGTCGCCGGTGATCACGCTGGGCGGCGGCGCCGTGCTCGACCCGCATGCGCCGCGGCTGCGCCGCAATGAGCCGGCCGCGCTCGACCGGCTGGCCGAACTGGCGTCGGCAGACCCGGTAACGCGCGCGGCGGCCGCGCTCTATTTCACCGGCCTCGGCGAATGGCACCCGCGCGATTTGGCGCGCACCGCCGGTGTGAACGATGCCACCGCGGCGATCGACGAACTGACGCGGCGGGGCGATTTGGTCGATCTCAAACTCTCGCCCAGCCGCGCGCTGCGCGTCGCACGGCGGGCGCTCGATGAAATCTTCGACCGGATCGAAGCCGTGCTCGTCAAAGAGCACGAAGAGTTTCCGTTGCGAACCATGCTCGATCGTTCCCGGCTGGTCAACCGTATCGGCTATCTCGGCCCCGATGCCGTGATCGACGCGGTGCTGGCCGCCATGAGCCGGGCCGGTCGCCTGCGAACCGGTGAGCGTGGCGTGGCACTGCCCGGCCGCGGCCCGCAGCTCTCGAACAACGAGCAAAAGCTGTTGAGCCAGATTATCGAGACCTATCGGCAGGCGGCTTACCAGCCGCCCTCGATCGACGAAGTCCGCTCGCAGGCCACCAAAAACCAGCAGGTGGTGGCGCAGTTGATCGCCCTGGCCGCGGCCGAAGGCGAGCTGGTCGAGATTGCCGCCGGGCTTTATTTGCACGCTGAACACGAGCAGCGAATGCGCGCCACGCTGGCCGAGCCGTTGAAAGGCGGCGACGGACTGACCGTGAGCCAGATTCGCGAGCTGCTTACCACCAGCCGCAAATATGCGGTGCCCATTTGCGAATACCTCGACCGGACCGGGTTTACACGCCGTGTCGGCGATAAGCGGGTACTTGGATAAGCGCATGCCCGGTGGCTGGGGCAGAGCCTAAGCGATGCCCCGGTCGGTTCGAGCCGGGGCATCGGCAAGCCTCTGCTCCAGCCACCGATGGTAAGGCGTCCTTCCCTCTCGCTGAGCAGATTCAAGCGGCATTGCCGTTTTAACCGATAGAACATGCGTACTCGCCCGTGACGATGTTCCGCGAACGTCGTCGCACAGGGGGGCGAGAGGCTGGAGCCAGACGGCCAGGCAACCGGCTGCAACCCGGTTGAAGTGGGTTCGACTCCCACCGGCCTCTACTTTTTATATCGCTTTTCGCTCCGCGAAAGGAGCGGTAGCACAACCGCAGCCGGCCACAAGGGCCGGGACCACCTCGCGTCAGGCTGGAAAAGCCTGACTACGGGCGGCTGGCCGTGCGATGACGGCGACTGGAGCTCGCGACCATTTCGCGCCTTAACTGAGCGACCACCTCGGGCGAGCCGATGTAGCTGGACCAGCCATGCTGTCCGCCCACGGCTTGGTGCGCATTGAGCTGCACCAGCTTCGGGGCCTGCCGGCCGAGCGCCGCTCGATTCGCCACGCCATGCGAGCCGAGTGCCGTGGCGTGACTGCGCGGCACCAGAAACCGGTACCATCGCAACACACGATCTTGCGGGTTCACGGTGACGACCATCCGCTCGACCGCCGTTAACGCGCGGCCGTGCCGATGGCCGGGCAGCAGCCAATCGTCGTCGACCGCGGCGGCTAAGAGCACCGCGCGTAGCGGAGCGCGATCGCCCATTTCGACTTTTGCAAGCTGCCGATCGTCGAGCTTTCCCCCCCCGAGCAAATGCAGCGCGCCGGAGATTGCCCGAGCGCCAAAGCTATAGCCGACCAGCGTGACTGATTCGCGCGGGTCAAGCCCGGTCACGAAACGAGCCAGATAATACGATTCATCTTCGGCCCATTCGGCTTTCACCCGGGCATCGCGGCGCACGCCGCCGGGAATAAAATCGGTCGGCCACGACCAGATCAAAAGCCGCACCGGCCGGGCGTCGGGCGTTGGCGCCGTCAATGCCCGGTAGGCGGCAAGGCCCTTGGAAATGGCGGTCTGTTCTTCCGTATGGTTGCCATGCACGAGCAGCACGGTGGCTAGCCGCGGATCGAACGCGGCGTTGAGCTCGGCCAGCGTGACGCGCGACCATTTGCCATTGGCATCATAACGATCGATCTGCGGCGCAGGCTCTTTGCCGTGTTGCCGGCCAGTCCGCGGCAAGCGGCGAGTGTTGATCAGCCAGAGCTGATTCGCCACCGGGCCGCCGGGGGACGACTCGCCGTCGCCAGGCAGAGGTTCAGGCGGGGCGGGTGCATCGCCGGCACGGTAGCCGCGCGGTTCGTCCCCGTTTTGGTCGAGCGGTGGCGACCGATCGGCATCGGTTCCAGCGGTATCGGTCTGGACGGCGTTGGCGAAGGCCGGCGGCGCGAAGAGCGGCTCGTCGGCTTGCGACGGCCCAGCGGCGCCCAGCACCGCGGTCATCGTCAACGCCAGCCAGTGTGCCCCAACGCGAGACATGGGTTCGAGCCAACCGTGCATCGAGCTGCCAATCCGTGGTGTACGCATCGCCTGCCAGGCAGGCGCAATCCGCCACACAAGTCTACCTCTCGTTTTGCGACGCGCTGCTCCAAAAAGCGTGATGCGAAAAAAAACCGTTCGTTGCGTTTGCACATCGTGGGGCGTGTTGTAGAGTTGGTTGACCCGCCGCCTCGCCAGGCAGTAACGATTCTTCGGAAAGGAAACACAAGCCATGAAGCGGCTCTTGATCGTAGCGACTTTGTCGCTGGTGACGGCTAGCGCGAGTGGATGCTGGCGGTGGTTCAATCGCGGTTCGCAGTGCAACCCTTGCACCACGGCGCCCGCGGTCGATGCTTGCGCCGATCCGTATGCTCCCACGATGGACGGCACGGCCTTGCCGGGACCGACCGTGGTGAGCCCCGCGTATCCGAACTAACTAGCGGCCTTGGGGTTGCTTTCGCCACTGGTGGAACGGGCCGGATTTTTCGCCAGCCGACCGCCAAGACGCCACGCGGAGTTCCGCGGGCGAGGGCAACCCTGGGCCGCATCGGCCAGCCTCGCGCGCCCGCCGCGCCATCCTGAACGCGCGGGCGCGCGAGCGCGCCGGATCTTGTTGTGCATGCCGAACGCGAGCACGCGTCGGTTCAGCCGCCGCTAAGGCAGTTTCTTCAGCCGCCGGAAAGGACGATAACGATGAGCGCACCCTCAACCCGATCGCGCCCACGCGGCGTCGGCCGGCTGATTTTGCGGCGGCTCTTCGATGCCGCCCATACGCGGCCTCGGCCGCCTTTGTTTGAGCGGCTCAAGCCGCCCGGCGCCGAGCCGAATGCTTCGGCGAGCTAATGCGTTAGCTCGACAGACCCCAGTCGCTGCGTTCCGACGATACCCGTTCTTGAAATTCGCAGCCGATCAAAAGCTGCCGCTTCTTTTCCCAATAGCCCTCACGCCAGTGGGCCACGCGGGCCTTCAACTGGTGGGTGCAGCCCTGGGTGTCGGTGAGCCGAACGATCACATGATCGTACATCGGCCGCGTGGCCGAAAAATAGGCGAAGCCGCGCGTCGAGATATCGTGGCATAGGACCTGAAAAAACATGTCGTCGTCGGGCAGCGTGCCGTCGTAGGGCGCCACCATTTGGACCGACGAAAAACGCCGCCGGATGGCGCGCCGGCCGTTGGCGCGGCCCGAGTTCAGCAGGTCGCCGGAATCGTCTTCCGAATTCGACTGAAAGTTGGCTTGCTGTGCCGATGCGTCCATAGCTTCATCCCCACCATTGGCCCTGTGGCCAATGCAACCTTAGCTCAGGTTTGGGGCTAGTCCAGCGGGGGACCAGTCAGCAGGGGAGCCAATCAGCGGGGGCCTGGATGACCAATCGAGATTGGCGGTAGCTGGCCGGTGAAGGCGTGCTAGTGCGGAAACTGCGTTCGGCCAGCGATGCCCCGGTGGCTCGGCGGTTTTCAGGTCAGCAACGCACCGGGGCATCGCCGCGGCCACGCCTTTCGTTATAACCGGCCCAAACGGCCGCGGCACTGCCCCAGCCACCATGATGCGGCACTGCCCCAGCCACCGCTTTCTTACTTCGCATCGCGCTGCCGGCACCAGGCGATGATGTCTGCGGTGGTCTTGGGCAACCCGCCTGCTGGAGCGGCTGTGGCTGGTTTCGCCGCCAAGGCGGACGCGGCCACTTCTTCTACCGGCGCGGCCTTCTCTTCGACCTTGGCAGTGGCTTCGACCTTGGCAGTGGCTTCGACCTTGGCAGTGGCTTCGACCTTGGCCGTGGGAGGCGCGGCCGGAGCCGTCGGAGCGGTGGCGCTGGCCTCCGCCGGCGCGCTCGCGGGCGCGTTCTTCCGAGCAGCCGCCAAAATATCGGATGTCGAAAGCTTGGCCTTTGGGGCGGCTGGCGGCGAGGCGGCCGCTTTGGGCGCGGTCGCGGGCATCGCGGCCGATTCCGCTGGTTTGCCGGCCGGCGGGCCGCTCTTGGCGGTCCGGGCCGCGGCCAAAATCTCGGCGGTGCTCGGCTTTTTCTCGCCCGCCGCGGGCTTGGCTGGCGCGGCGCCCGCCGCAGCCCCGCCACGCGCCGCCGCCAAGATATCTGACGTCGATCGCTTCGCCGGTTCGCCGGGCTTCTTGGCGGGGCCTTGCGCGCGGGCCGCCTCGAGTGGCGAAAGCTTCTTCTCGCCGGCAGCGGCCGGCGCCTTGGGCTTGGCGGGCGCGGCCTCAGCTTTGGCGGGCTTTTCCTGCCGCTCGGCCGGCTTAGGCGGCGGCCGATCGACCACCTTCAGATAATCCAGCTCGATATCAAACCAGCCGACGTTGGCGTAGGCGTCGAACTCGACCAACGCCCGACCGCTCATATTCACCGTCTTCACCACACCGGTGAAACCTTTGAACCGCGACAATTCGGGCCGCCGTTCATCGACCACCACATATTTATCGGTATACGTTTGCTTCAATCGCTCGATATGATCAAACACGTTGAATACTCACTTCGTTTCAAAATCGACTCGCCGCCTCTTGGTAGGACGACCTCGGAAGGTCATCCTACAGATCGCCCTCCGCAACGACGCAATTCTGGACGATGACGCTTCGCAAATCAAGTGACGCAGGCAACGAATTCACCGCCGACTGCGAATCTCAAGCATCGTCTGTCTCTACTTGCTCCAGCGCCTTCAAAACTTGCTTCATGTCCGCGAATCGTTTTTCCGACTGGCGCTCGATCGATCGCGCGATGACCGCCGACAGCTTGGGATTGATCTGTGGGCGATAACGCTCGATTTCGACTGGCGGATGTTCGGCGTGTTTCATGGCCACCAGCCCGGTGTCTCCCCGCTCCCAAGGCAACTGCCCGCAGCAGATCTCGTAGGCGCTCACGCCAAACGCAAAAATGTCGAGCCGCTGATCGGTGGGCTGCCGCTTGACTAGCTCGGGCGCCATGTAGTTAGGATTGCCCGTGCGATTGCCGGGCTGCATGAAGGGCGGTGTTGCCGGCACCGTCAGCCCAAAGTCGATCAGCTTCAGATGGTCGCCCTGTTCATCGACCATGAAGTTGCGCGGGCAAACATCGCGGTGGATGAAGGCCGCTTGGTGGACGGCCAGCAGGCCCTCGGCCGCCTGCCGAATGATCTGCAGGCGGCGGCCTTCGAGCAGCGGGCTTCGCCGGCTCAGCAACAGGTCGACCCCAAACCCCTCGACAAACTCCATGGCCACAAACCGCTGTCCCTGCGTCGTCATGCCGTGGTCGAGGAGCTTGACGATTCGCGGGTGGTCGAGCCTGGCCAGGATTTCGCCTTCGCTCGGTTTTTCGAGTCCTTTGAAGCGAGCTTCGAACTCGGCGGTCTTCTTCGGATCGAGCACCTTCAGTCCCACCAGCCGGCCGGTCTCGCGCTCACGAGCTTTATAAAAAGTCGACATCGTGCCCGAGGTCACTTCGCGCAGCAACTCATAGCGGGCGCGCACATCGA
>DASVHB010000284.1:0-3300 GCA_036379195.1 Pirellulales bacterium | reverse complement strand
GCTAAAGGCGACACCGGCGGGCCTGGCACGCGCGCCCGGCGATTTAGTAATCGGCGCCGCCGCCGATCGCGGCGTCGCCGAGCCGCTCATCCTGACCGGTCATTCCGGCGAAGTGCTCACCGCCGCCTTCGATTCCGACGGGCATGGGTTGGCCACCGGCGATGCCGCCGGTGTGGCGCAGCTTTGGAAGTTCACCGACGACGGTCCCTCGGACAAGCCGTTGGCATTGCGCGGACATACCGGAGCGATCAACGCGCTGGCGTTCAGCGGCGACCATCGCTGGCTGGCCACCGCCAGTGCCGACCGGACCGCCCGGCTGTGGGACCTGCACGATGAAGACCCGGCGAGCACGTCGATTGTTTTGCGCAGTCACACCGCCGATCTGCTGACGGCTGCCGTCAGCCGCGATGGCCGGTGGTTTGCCACGGCTGGCGTCGACCCAACGGTGCGCCTTTGGCAGTTGCATGTCGACGAGTTGCTGGCCACTGCGCGGCGCGCCGCCGGGCGCCAATTAACCGCCGATGAACGCCAGCGATATTTGATCTCGGAGCCGACCAAAGAATAGAAGCCGGTCTGCGGGCCGCACCGCATTTATAACCAGCCCCCCATAATACCTAGGACGCGCACCGCGGTGCGCATGCACTCTGGCTGCGGCGTTTCAGGCTCGGACCACCGAAGCACGACGCGCCGGCCGCAAGGGCCGGGGTTACCGCGGGCTTTTTCGGGGGCTATGCTAAGATATGCCTGCATCACGACGTCTTCAGGGCATTTTCACGCCCAATCTGGTGCCGCTCGACGAGCGCGGCGACATCAACGAGGCCGAGCTGCGCCGCTACACCGATTGGCTCATCGATCGTGGCGTCCACGGCCTCTACCCCAACGGCTCGACCGGCGAGTTCACCCGCTTCACCGCCGAAGAGCGGCGGCGGATTATCGCCATCATGGCCGACCACACACGCGGGCGCGTGCCCATCTTGGCCGGCGCCGCCGAAGCCAATGTGCGCGAAACCGTTGCCGCCTGCGAGTATTACCATAGTCTCGGCGTGCGGGCGGTGGCCATCGTCGCGCCGTATTATTATCGCCTCAGCCCCGCCAGCGTGTATGCCTACTTCCGCGACATCGCACGGCATTCGCCGGTCGACATCACGCTCTACAATATTCCGATGTTTGCTTCGCCCATCGACGTGCCCACCATTCAACGGCTGAGCGAAGAGTTCGAACGGGTGGTGGCCATCAAGGATTCGTCGGGCGATCTGCCGAACATGATTCGCATGATCAAGGCCGTGCGGCCCAACCGGCCCGATTTCAGTTTTCTCACCGGCTGGGACGCCGCCCTGATGCCGATGCTGTTAATCGGCTGCGACGGCGGCACCAACGCCACTGCGGGCATCGTGCCCGAGTTGACACGCAAGCTGTACGATCTGACGACGACCGGCCAGCTCGATGCCGCCCGCGAGTTGCAATACAAACTGGTGGGGCTGTTCGACGCCATGTTGTACTCGGCTGATTTTCCCGAGGGCTTCCGCGCGGCGCTTTCGCTGCGCGGCTTTTCGCCGGGCGTTGGACGCCAGCCGCTCTCCGAAACGCAGCAGGTACAGATTGCGGCTTTGCAGCAAACCTTGCAGTGCCTGCTGGCCGAAGAGGGATTTACCGACGAGCCGGTTGGCGGTTGCCCGCCCGGCGGGCCGCGGCCCGACCCCAAAGCCGTCGATCAGATCGTGCAAGGCGTGATGGCCGAGCTGAAACGCCGGGGGCTCGCGTAGAAAAAACCGTGTCGGTGATCAACATGCAGCCTCATTCTCAGCACGGTCAAGATCTTTGGGCGTTTCGGACGCTGAACGAAAAACCCCGCGGGTTTTTCATCGAAGCGGGCGCGTACGACGGCGTCACCCACAGCAATACGTTGATGCTCGAGCGGCTCGGCTGGCAAGGCATTTGCGTCGAGCCGTCCGCTCGGCGATTCGCCAGCCTCTGCGAAAACCGCGATTGCGTTTGCGTTCATGCCTTGATTGCCGGCAAACAGCGAACGGAGGCTATGTTTTTAGACAGCGGCGACGGGCTGAGCGGCGTCGCCGACCAGAGGCTCTATGGCACCGCGGCGGAATCGGTCGAAATGAAAACGCGGCGGATCGTCGAGATTCTTCGCAAGTGCCGTGCCCCGCGCGCGATTGACTATTTCAGTCTCGATGTCGAGGGACTGGAAATCGAGATCCTGTCCGATTTTCCGTTTGAGGAATATCAGGTGGCGGTGTGGACCATCGAGCACGCGGCGCTGAATCTTCCCGAGCGGCTGCCCATCAAGGATCAGATGTGCGAGATGCTTACCGAGCGCGGCTATCGTTACGTGGGCGACGTTTGCAACGACGGGCTGTTTTGCCTGCCGCCGTTCTACGAAAGCGCGATCGAGTCGCTGGCCGCCCTCGCCCCCGCCTAGCTGGCTGATCGCCCACTGAGCTGCGCGATTAGGCCGGATTGCCCGGTTAACCGCCCTCTTTTTGGGGCGAGATGTCCCCACCCAGGGGGCGCGCCGGCTGCCGATTCCGGGGTGGGCAAAGTCGAACTCCGTCCTACGCTTGAGTGGGCTGCCGCCCGGCGGCCCGACGCTTTTGGTTTCGAGGACGAACCGATGATCGCCAAAATCTTGTTGTGCGACGACGAGATTCACATTCTCCGCGCGGCCGAGTTCAAGCTGTCGCGGGCCGGCTATAAAGTGCGCTGCGCCTCCGACGGGCAACAGGCTTGGGAGCTGATCGAGCAAGAGCGGCCTGAGATCCTGATTACCGACTTTCAGATGCCGCGGCTGAATGGACTGGGGCTGATCGAACGCGTCCGCGCGAACCCCCAGACCAGCGACCTGGCGGTGATCGTGCTGACCGCGAAAGGTTTTGAGGTCTCTCCGCAAGAGATGGCCGAACGATGGGGCGTCGCGGCGGTGCTGGGCAAGCCGTTCAGCCCGCGTGAGTTGCTCCGCCTGGTCGAATCGGCAGTTGGACTTTCGACAGCGTCGTAAAACTTCTTCGCAAAGCTTAGAGCTTTCCGCCCACCATCAAGATCGAGTTGCGGCGAGTGCGGCGCTCAGCCCTCAACCGCGCACGGCGGCGTGTTTCGCTGGGCTTTTCGTAATATTCTTTCCGGCGCATCTCCTTTTTAATACCGCTGCGTTCGACGAGTTTGCGGAACCGGCGAACCGCCTCTTGGATCGATTCGCGCTCCCGCACGTTCAACTTGACCACAACTCCTCCTTTTCTAGGACACGAAAAAACCAAACGGCAAGCCGGCCGCGCGCCGGCGATAAACTCT
>DASVHB010000283.1:0-5171 GCA_036379195.1 Pirellulales bacterium | reverse complement strand
TTCAGCTTTGGCGACCGCATTGCCCGCATGGAAGACGGCCGCGTGACCGAAGTGCAGCGACAGGCGGTCGCCGCGGAACAACGATTAAAGGCAATTGAGACGTTTGAAGCAGTGGCTGGTGGCTAGTGGCTGGTGGCTGGGGCAGAGGGAAAGTCAAAATGCAAAATGCAAAAGTCAAAATGCAAAATGGGCTCCGCGGCCACCTCGGTTCGCGGATCGGCCCCATTTTGACTTTTGCATCTTACATTTTGCATTTTTACTTCGGCGCGAAGGTTGGCGACGTTCTGCCTTGCGAGCCAGCGTACGAGTCCTGAATCCCGAATCCCGAATCCTGAATCCCGAATCCTCGTGTTTACCAAGTACATCCTCCCACTCGTCGCGGTGGCGCTGATCGTCTTCGCCGTGTTTCACGTTGGCGGCGCGTCGAAGCGCGAAGATCCGCTGCCTCCGCCGGTCGAGCCGTCGCGCAATCCGTTTGTCGATACGGTAGCCGGGGCTGGCATGGTCGAAGCCCAGACCGAGAACATCGCCATCGGCGCGCCCGAGCCGGGCGTGGTGGTCGAGGTGTTCGTCGAAGTCGGTCAACGGGTGAAAGCGGGCGACAAACTGTTTCAACTTGACGACCGGGTGCCCAAGGCCGATCTGAAATACCGCGAGGCGGCCGCCGCGGCCGCCGCCGCCCAGCTCACGCTGCTGGAGCGTCGCCCGCGGCCCGAAGAAGGGCCCGCCGCCGAGGCCCAGGTGGCCGAGATGGAGGCCAACGTGGTGGCCCGGCGAGACAGCTTGCGCCGCGGGCAGCGGCTGGCCGACACGCGCACCATCACGCCCGAAGACCTGGTCACCCGCGAACAGGAATACCACATGGCCGAAGCCCAGTTGGAGCGGATGAAGGCCCAGCTTCGCTTGCTCAAGGCCGGCGCCTGGCAATACGACAAGCTGGCGGCCCAGGCCACTCTCGACGAAACGATGGCCCAGGTCGACCAGGCCAAGGCCGAACTGGAACGGTTGACGGTGCGGGCGCTGGTCGATTGCGAAGTGCTTCAGGTCAACGTGCGTCCCGGCGAGTTTGTGGGCGCGCCGGCCAACCAGGCCCTGATCATGTTGGGCAACGTCGATCGGCTGCACGTGCGGGTCGATATCGACGAGCACGATATTCCGCGCTTTCAGCCGGGCGCGCCGGCCCTGGCGACCTTGCGCGGCGACCCCGACCATAAGTTCCGGCTGACGTTCGTACGCGTCGAACCGTTTGTGGTGCCCAAGCGGTCGCTCACCGGCGACAACACCGAGCGCGTCGATACGCGCGTGTTGCAGGTGATTTACAAAATCGACGCCAAAGACCAGCGCCTTTATGTCGGCCAGCAATTGGACGTTTATATCGACGTGAAAAGTGGGAAATGATTGGCGCACGCCTGCCGCGAACGCAGTGGGAAATCAAGCGAGCCACCCCGCCGCGCATGACGCGCTAGCCCGGGTTATTCATCAGCCCTGGCGTGTCCGAACGACGGTGCTGTCACACCGAGCGCGAAGCGCAAGCGAGGCAAGTTCGTTGCGCGTCCTCGCTTGCGCTTCGGGTTAGTGTGGGCTGATGAACAATCCGCACTAGGCCGCGGTATCGGAAGAACGCCGCGGGGCCGGCCGGCGGCCAAGACGGGGAACACGAAGTCGAATGGTGGGCGCCTCGGCCAGAGCTTCTTCGACGCGCAGGCGATAGACCGAGAGGATATTGCTGCGGGTGACCATGCCGACTACGCGGTGAGGGCGGGCGCGCGACACCACCGGCAACCGGCCGATGCCGTGGTTCACCATGTGATCGGCCGCCTGGCGCACCGTGCAGTCGTCGTAGACGTACTTGGGCAAGCGGCGCACCAGATCGCGGATGCACAGGCCGTCGGCCTCGGTGCTGCTCACCAGGTCGCGGCGCGTCAGCACGCCGATCAGCACGTCCTGGGCATCGAGCACCGGAAAACCCTGGTGCGTCGTGCCTTCGGCGCCCGAGGCCAGCCACGCGCGTACCGCCGCCAGTTTGTCGTCGCCCCGCAACGAGACGGCGCCGCCCGAGCAGATCTGACCAACCAGCACCTGTTCGAGCACGTCGGCCACGTATTCGGCGGGCGTGTGGATGCCGCGACGGGCGATTTTTTCGGTCATGATGCTGTTGCGCATCAGCAGGCAGGAGATCAAGTACGACGCGGCGCATCCGCCCAGCAGCGGCAGCAAGCCCAAGGGCTGCAAGGTGGTTTCAAAGGCGAACACCGCCGAGGCCAACAGCGCCCGCGAAGCGCCGGCGAACAGCGCCGCCATGCCCACCAGCGCCGCGATGCGCACATCGACGCCGGCTTCGGGCAGCAGCCACGCCGCCCACGCGCCGAGAACCGCTCCCAGGCCGCCGCCGATGGTGAACAACGGCGCCAGCGTTCCGCCCGAAGTGCCGCTGCCCAAGGAGACCGACCACGAGATGAATTTCATCGCGCAGAGAAAGATGACGGCGTTCAGCGGCAGCTTGTCGGAAAGGATGTCGGTGATGTTCTCGTAGCCGACGCCCAGCGTGCGCGGGGCGAAATAGCCCACCACACCCACCACCAGCGAACCGAGGGCCGGCCACCACATCCAATGGATCGGCAAGCGCTCGAAGAGGTCTTCGATGTAATACACGCTGCGCGTGACCGTGACGGCCACCACGCCCATCAATGCGCCCAGCAGAATATAGATGGCCAAAGCGGCGGCGCTGGGATGAATGACGCCGGGCATGTCGAAGGCGGGCTCGACGCCCAGAAACAACATGCGAATGCCGGTGGCCGCGGCGCTGGCCAGCGCGACGGGAATAATCGAGCGGGGGCGAAACTCGAACAGCAGCAGCTCGACGGCCAAGAGCACGGCGGCCACGGGGCTGCCAAAGGTGGCGGCCATGCCGGCCGCGGCCCCGGCCGAAAGCAGCGTCTTGCGTTCGGCGGGGGTGGTGCGCACGATCTGCCCGACGAGCGAACCCAGCGCTCCGCCGGTGGCGATAATCGGCCCTTCGGCCCCAAACGGCCCACCGGTGCCAATGGCGATGGCCGCCGACGCCGGCTTGAGAAACGTCAGCCGGGCGGGAATGCGGCTTTGGTTGGTGAGCACCTGCTCCATGGCCTCGGGAATGCCGTGGCCGCGAATCGCTTTCGAGCCATAGCGGGCCATGAAGCCCACCAGCAGCCCGCCCACCACCGGCACCAGGATGACCACCAGTCCCAGGTGATTGTCGGCGGGCGAAAGCTCGGCCAGCGAGTAGCGCTGAAAGAAAGCCAGGTTGGTGATGAACTGAATCAGCCCAATCAGCAATTGGGCGATAAACCCCGCGGCCACGCCGATGCCCAGCGCCAGTCCGCAGATGCCGAGCACTCGCCGATCGAGCACGGCGTATTGAGCCGGCACCTGGGCCGATTCGAGCACGGTGTCGAGCGAGGGCGAAACAGTCAGCCCGTCGGTGGTGGCCGAACGGGCCGAATCAAGTTCACTCATCCAGCCAAGTCCCCCTGGTTACGGTAAAACCGGTTATTGTACGCTGGACGACCGCTATCTGAATATACCCCCGGAAATGGGCCTCGAGTTTCTCGGCAAAAACAGCGACCTGGGCGATTTTCGATTTGGCCTGGCTGCTGGGGCGCATCGCCGGGGCATCGGCAAGCCTCTGCCCCAGCCACCTGTCGCTATTGTTGCGTTTGGTGTTTTAGAACGAGGCGACCCGATCGAGAAAGCCCGGTCCGAACCGCCGCCAGGCATATCGCCCCAAGGAAACGTTGGCGGCGATGATGATCAGCCCGGCCAGGACCACCAGGCCCGCGCCGTCGGTGGCGGCCAGAATGCCGATCAACGCCAGGTTGGCCAGAATGGCGGGAAATAGGAACGCCTCGATCAGGGCCAGCGGCAGCCCGTATTCGCGCCCTTCCGAGCGGCGGATGCGGCGCAGCGCGATGAAGCCCAGCAGAGTCACTCCGACACAACCTGAGCAGCCGACCAAGAGCATCAGCCCGACCAGCGGCTCGGGCGGGCGGCCGCTGGCGGCGGCGAGCATGGCCAGGAACAGCGCGAAGCCGGCCCACACAGCCGCCACGACGGCCGGCGGCGACACACGGCGAGCCTGCGCCGAGGGCGACCACCAGCGCCGCCATTGCCGGCGAAGTTCGCTCAGCAAGAGCCGCTCGCGAAATGACCGGAATCGTTCCGACTCGGCGGTTGGCGGCGTTTGCGCACTTGCGGTGTCGGCGGCGCCAGCCGCTTCGTCGGGTGCGTAAGCCGCGGGCGGATCGAGCTCGGTCAGAATAGCGGCCACGGCGGCGGCCGGTTCCTGCTCAGGTCGCGCGGCCAGCATCTCGTAGATCTGGGTCTCCACCTCGTCGACGATGCTGCGCCGCTCGCTGCGCGTGACGTTGCCGCGCAGCAAGACACGCTCGATGGCATCCAGATGGTCGTCAATTCGCCGGCGCGCGTCATCCGGCAGGTCGGGAGTTACTTGGCTCATGAAGATCTCCATTAAGCAATTGGTCCACGGCGTCGCGGACGCCGATCCAGTGAGAGGTCATCTCGTTCAGTCGGGCATGCCCCGCCGAGGTGAGTCGATAGTAGCGCCGCGGCGGCCCGGCCGGCGAGGGCGCGGTGCGCACTTTTACCAGCCCGTCGCGGGCCAGCCGCGCCAGCACCGGGTAAAGCGTGCTTTCGGTCAGCTTGAGGCGAGTGGCGGCGTTGAGTCGCTGCAAAATCTGGTAGCCGTAGGCCTCTTTGGTGTCGAGCACTTTCATGACCGAAAGCTCGACCAGCCCTTTGCGAAGTTGCGTGACCCAGGCTTGCATATCACGGTCTGTTCTTGGACGGCAACTCAGCCTCGACTTGCTGAAATTCGCCCCGGCGCGGCGAATCTTGGGGGCCGACCGCCGTCTACATCGCAATGCATAGTAGCGGTGCCCGGCTGGGGTGTCAAGGGTTTGAAAAAAGCACCTCCGCCTCGCCGAGCCGTCGTTCCGCCGAGTAAAATGTATCTCGATGACGATCCTGCTGATTAGCTCTGATCTGGCGTGCGTGGCGAACGTGTCGGGCGCGGCGAAGCGGGCCGGGCACGCATTGCGAACCGCCATGAGGGTGGCCGCCATCGACGACAAGCTCGACGAGACGCAGTTGGTGATTGTGGATTTGAATACCGG